>NZ_JADBVM010000267.1:0-16465 GCF_020244875.1 Microcystis sp. M44BS1 | reverse complement strand
TGGTCTTGGCTGTCTATATTTTAACCAATAAATTGCTGTATTGCAAGCATAGTCAGCTTTTAAAGATAAATTATTGTTTTATTGGTCAGCAATAATTGTCTGTTTTTTCTTTAATTTTACATGACAAGTTCGGAAGAGCCAAATTTGTCATGGTCAACGAAATTCGCTAATATGTGGTATTCTGAGAAGCGATCACTAGCTTTTGCTATCAAAACAATGGTCACTTGTAGTAAGATAACGAGGGTTAAAGAAGCACGGGAGTATGTTAGCACAACCCAAGCCCAATAACCTTAAAATTGTCGGGGAGCCTTAGATTTTCGCCAATTGCCTTCCACACAGGGGAGGGTTTCTCCTGAAACTAGAACCCAACAGACAACCTCATAATTAACTTCGCCAATTCAACCAAAATATAAAATCATTCTGGCAAAATGTCCACAACTCAAATATAAATGCTATATGTCCGCCAAAGTCCCTCAAGCTCAAGATCGATCGACGACTAATATTATCTCCGATGTCAGCAAATTTTGGCACAGTGTCAAGCTGATCGCTGCTCCCTATTGGTATCCTACAGAATCGGGGGGAAGGGCTTTTTCCGATGTGATGAAAGCTTGGGCAATGCTCATCCTACTAATCGGGGCAATCCTAGGAGTTGTGGGATTAAATGCCTTCAATAGCTTTATTAGTAATTACTTAGTTGATGTCATTCTTGAAAAAAATGATTTTGATAAATTTGTCAGAACTTTGGTAGTTTTTGCGGTTGGACTGCTCTTTGTCACCATTTTAGTTGGCTTGCTTAAATTTCTCAGAAAAAGAATCGCCCTAGATTGGTATGCTTGGCTCAATGACTGGATTCTCACAAAATATTTGCATAATCGCGCCTATTACAGAATTAATTTTAAATCCGATATCGACAACCCAGATCAGCGTTTATCCCAGGAAATTGAGCCGATTACCAGTAAAGCTCTCTCCTTTTTTGCAGTTTCCCTAGAAAATGTCCTAGATATGATCACTTTTTTAGTGATTCTCTGGTCAATTTCTTCCTCAGTTGCCATTATTTTAGTCATTTGGACAATTATCGGTAACGTCATTGCTATCTATTTTAACCAAGCTCTAAATAAAATTACTCAAGAAGAATTAGAACTTAAGGCTAACTATAATTATGCTCTAACCCACATTCGTAATCATGCGGAGTCAATCGCTTTCTTTGAGGGAGAAAATCAGGAATTAAATATTATTCAGCGCAGATTTAACAAACTCTTAAGCAGTGCTAAACGTAAAATTGATTGGGAGAGAGGCACAGAAATTTTTCGTCGAGGCTATCAGGCGGCAATACAAGTATTTACTTTTGTCATTTTGGGTCCTTTGTATATCAATGGTGAGGGCATTAGTTTCGGACAGGTCGGACAAGCCTGTTTAGCGGCTAATTTGTTTGCTACGGCACTGGCGGAATTAATTAATGAATTTGGCACTTCGGCACAATTTAGCAGTTATGTTGAACGTCTATCGCAATTTTCCCAAGCCTTAGAAGAAGTCATTAAACAACCAGAAAATTTAAGCACGATTACAACTATCGAAGAAACCCAATTTTCCTTTGAAGATGTCACCTTGCAAACTCCCGATTATGAACAGGTAATTGTCGAAAACCTCTCCCTTTCTGTTCAGCCTGGACAAGGTTTATTAATTGTCGGTCCGAGTGGTCGGGGTAAAAGTTCTTTGCTACGCGCAATTGCCGGTTTATGGAATGCCGGAACCGGCCGATTAGTGCGACCTCCCCTAGAAGAAGTATTGTTTCTGCCCCAACGTCCCTATATAATATTAGGAACCTTGCGAGAACAGTTACTTTATCCCAATCGCAATCAAGAAACCAATGAGATAAAATTGAGAGAAGTTTTGCAAGAAGTCAATCTCCAAAACTTACTAAATCGAGTCAATAGCTTTGATACAGAAGAGCCTTGGGAAAACATTTTGTCCCTAGGAGAACAACAACGTTTGGCTTTTGCCAGGGTATTAATTACCCGTCCCAGTTTTACTATCCTCGATGAAGCCACAAGTGCTTTAGACTTAAACAATGAAGAAAATTTATATCGGCAATTGCAGAAAACTCACACAACTTTTATTAGTGTCGGACATCGGGAAAGTCTCTTTAACTATCATCAATGGGTTTTAGAACTCTCTAGTAATTCCCATTGGCAACTGCTGACAGTGGAGGAATATCGCCGACAAAAAGCAAAAGAAATTATTAATATTTCTGTCGATAATTCTCAAGCTAGGCTCGAAGATTTACCGAATCAGGAAACCGAGGTCAATCCTAAAATCAACTCTGCCGGGGAACCACCCCCCGAATCGCCAACGACAACAATCTTAACAGAACCTCTAGAAGGACTTTCCCATGCACAAATGAAGGAGTTAAGCGACTATTCCCTCAGTAGCATTAGAAGCAAAGCCAGTCAGGGAAAATCAATTACGGGTAAAGATGGACTGACCTATCGCTATGACAAAGACCCTAAAATCTTAAAATGGCTAAGAGTTTAGCCGATGAGAAACGGGTCAAAAAACAACGTTAAACCATTACATAAATTAGCTACCAAAAAAATGAATCAAACCCTTGTCAATCAACAACAGTTCTTCCAAGAAATCGTCCAAGATATCGAGCAAAATAAAATTGCAATTGCGGCGAAAAAACTGCGTCAACAGGAAGCAGATAGCTGTGAAATTCCGGCTCAGTGGCTCTGGAAAACAGCAGCAGCTTTGGAAACCAACGACTGGAGCATTTTATCAGAAGATTTCATTAATTTGAATTTTATCGGGAAAAATGGTTATTTTCTGATGATTGCTCCCTATCGCATCAATCGTCAGGGAGAAAGACAACTCACTTTGAGTGCGATTTACGGAAAAATTCACCAAAATAGTCAACCTTCTATCGAACAACTAGAAAGCTTAACTCGTGAAAAATTTGGCAGTCTAAGACAACCGATTCCCAGAAATTTATCCTTTACTGAAATTGCTAGTTGTGGCACGATTAAAGGTGAAAAGGGGGAGGCTTTTATCGTTCCCCATAGGTGGACTTTTCCCAATAGTGTTCAGGGACCAGCTTTAAATAATGCCAGTGAGCAAAAACGACGCTTTTCTGGTTCTAGCTACGAATGTATCCGAAAAATTTTTGAGCCAGAAACGGCCGATTTACTATTAGAACCCCTAGAGGATCAAATTAATGGTGAACGCTATCGTCATCTCGATACCCAATTCCATGAAGCGGGTCATGCTAGTGGGTTAGGATTTGACTTGAAACTCAAAAATAAACTGTTTCAAAACTATACCTATGCTGGAGTCGAGGAGTGGCGCTCAGATAGTTTAGGCTTTGAATTTGCCGATTGTGCTTTACCGGCCGAAGAAGCGGGAAAATTAGTCGCTGTTAATTTCTGCATTCGCTTTGGTTTAGATGCTCACCGTTTAGGGGGTTTAGAAAAAGATGTGGATGTCCACGCTAGTTTGATCAGTTTGGAATATCTCTTGCAAAATGATGCTATTTATCTCACAAAAAATGGTCAATTGGCCCTGCGTAATGTCAGTTATCCAGGCTTACTAAAAGCGGTAGAAATGCACCGAACACAAGCTTTGTCTCTAACGCGAAGGGAGTTGAATCTAAATAGTCCAACGGGTCTTTTTGCTCTGTATAAAGTGGAGATTCATCCCGCAACTCAATTAATTTTTCAGGGACTAATTGTAGAGCGATGCCGCGGAATTTGGTCAGAGTTACAATAAGTACCTAGGGTTTGCTGTTAACCGGCCCGGGGAGGGATGTCAGTCAGCCATGTGCATCCCACCAAAGCCTATTGATGGCGATAGGGATTGGGGTCAACTCCTCTGAGTTTCTGGCCACAGTAAGTGCCGGCCCTGGAATATTAGTCGTTGACTTCTAAGTAGCTGTTTGCAATTAAATAGAAGATAGGTTTTGCACTCGATCCCCCCTGCCCCCCTTAATAAGGGGGGTGCCGACAGGCGGGGGGATCTGAGAGTTTTTTACGCCCATCTACTTACACATTTATTTATATATATATCGCTAGATAACTAAAATGTGTTAAACTAGGCGGTAGCATTCTGGGAAATCACGACAAATAGATCAGTCTCTTATTAGTCAGAATCCCTGAACCCCTGATTACCTCTTTCTCCCCCGGTCGGTGACAAAACCAATGGCTGAACAACGCTCTGTACTAAAATTTAATGGCATCGATGATCATGTTGATCTATCCCACGGATTTCTTGACATCGATCAGAGTATTACCATTACATTTTGGGCAAAAGGGGAAAATAATTTATCCACAGAAACGACTCTTTTAGAAGCTGTTAATCGGGAAAATAACCGCGTTCTACATATTACCCTGCCTTGGAGCGATCCCGTGAAACCTGCGATTTTTTGGGATGCGGGAAATGAAGAAGGTTTCGATCGAATTGAAAAAAAAGTCAAGCTTAAAGATTATAGTGATTGGACTCACTGGGCCTTTGTTAAAAATGCGACCACGGGCCGAATGTTGATCTATCGTAATGGGATCATTTGGCATCGTGGCAACGGTCATAACCGTGCCTTAACGGGGATTGAAAAAATCATCTTGGGAGCCTCTGTTAATCTCTCCCATTATTGGCAAGGTTGTCTTGCAGAACTTTCTGTTTGGAATCAAGCGCGTAGCCAAGAAGAAATCCAAAAAACGATGTATCAATCTCCCTTAGTTGATAACCTTGGCTTAGTCACTTATTTATCACTCAATGGCAGTGCCGAGGATCAAACAAGTTATAGCAATCATGGTATTCTTTATGGGACAACCTGGCAACTAGATAGTCTTCCCTCTAAACCGACCTCGATCCCTAAATCAAAAATTCAGACTAGCAGTAAAGCTAGAAAGAATGTGAAAAGGATAACAATGGTCAACGAAATTTTTAACTCCCTTGAAACAGAAGAAGTGGTTGAACAGGATGCTCCAGCCGAACATCAAGAACCTTCCCTGGAAGAGAATCCAGAATCAATTATAATTGCCGCAGAAGCTGCTCTTGCCAGCAATGAAATGGAGGAGATTACTAAAACGGCAATTTCTCAACCGGATATCCTGACTTATTCAAACCAGAAAAAACGGTTAATTATTTGTTGTGATGGTTCTTGGGAAGACTCTACCAGTTCTTACCCCACCAATGTGGTTAAATTCGCCGAATCTATTAAGTATATTGCCGAGGATCAAACCCCCCAAATCGTCTTTTTGTCAGGTTCTGGCAGCGCCGAAGATAACGAATTTATTAAAAGTTTAGGGAATGAAACTTTTGGCTGGGGACTCGATCGAATGATCCAAGATGCCTATCGTTTTCTTGTCCTTAACTATAATCCCACAAGCGAGGATGAAGTTTATTTGTTAGGTTTTAGTCGCGGAGCATATATCGTTCGTTGTTTGGCTAGTTTTATCGATAAATGTGGAATCCTAAAACGCTCTAAAATTAAAGAAATTCCCCTAGCTTATCAACTCTATCGAGACCACAACGTTAGTTCCGATAGTGCCAAAGCTCAACAATTTCGTGCCGCTAATGCCAAAAAAATTGAGACAGAAAAGGAAGATTTTCAAGATCGTATTCCAGTCAAGATGTTAGGTTGTTGGGATACAGTTGGTCATTTTGGTATTCCTGATTTAACCCCTTGGTTTCCCTTAGCTAAGTTTTATCATAAAAAATATGAATTTAGTAACACAAAATTAAGTCCGATTATCCAAAATGCTTTTCATGCGGTTGCCATTGATGAAAAACGGAAAAACTTCCCTTCCACTCCGATCAAAGCCAATCCCGAAAATCCTGAACAAGTTGTCAAAGAAGTTCTATTTGTCGGTGAACATACCTGTCTAGGTGGTGGCAAAAAAGAATATCAAGGACTTTCCGACTACTCCTTACAATGGATGATTAATCAAGCCAAAAAATTGGGATTAGAGTTTGACTCAACCACCTCTGAATTTGAGGAATTCCCAATTAAACTAGACCCGACCATCAAGTTCGATAATACGGTTAAAGGATTGTCGGCCTTGGGAGGTGAGCAATGGCGATATTTCAATACAAAAGTTGTCACTGTTCATCACAGTGTGGTAAAACGATTAAAGGCTTTTTCCGATTATCGTCCCAAAAGTCTTGAACCTTTTCTTCAAGCTTTACTTGACGGCGATCAACAGACAGATTAACCTTGCTTTAGAATTAAATTAATCCTTCGCTAGAAATTTGAGGTGATTTTTATGGAACTCGATAACATTATCAAAAAAGTGGCAGGTACTTATTTAGCTTCGGCTATTATTGCTGTCATCGTGCTAATTATTACCCTCGGACAACCCTTTGTAGTTTTTCTGGGTATCGGAGCGATGGGGTTGGTTAGTGTCTTAGGAGATGCGATCGCTCAGTACGGAATTGAAGCGGTTCTGAATGCTTTTTACACTGAGCGAAGTAAAAAAGAATCCCTAGAAACACTTTTGGCTGAAATTGATGCTTTACCTCTGACTGATGACCTGAAATTAAAAAC
Organism: Microcystis sp. M44BS1; assembly: GCF_020244875.1. Lineage (NCBI taxonomy): Bacteria > Bacillati > Cyanobacteriota > Cyanophyceae > Chroococcales > Microcystaceae > Microcystis > Microcystis sp. M44BS1. Next base: position 9,930 of record NZ_JADBVM010000267.1, on the reverse strand, counting down.
TAAAAAATACTTGACTGACTATCAAGAACAGACAGCAAAGCAGCAAGAAACGGTAACTGAGCCAACTCCTGAAAGTCCTCAAACAGTTGTTATTGAAAATGAACCAGTTGTTATTGAAAATGAACCAGTTGTTGAAAATGAACCAGTTGTTGAAAATGAACCAGTTATTGAAAAGGAACCAGTTGTTGAAAATGAACCAGTTGTTGTTGAAGTTGAAAATGTTTAATTAGGTATTGCTCCCTCTTGTAATAGCTGGGAGCAGCGGATGATTATTGCTAAGTACTGAGGAATTTTTTGGTCTAAGATAGCTATGCTAAATAGGAACTCTCCACATCTGATGACCTATAAAAAAATTGCCATTTATGAGCAAAGCTATCAGCTTCCTGTTTTTAAAAATAGATACTTAAAAAATTTTCAGAAAATCATCAAAGAACGTCGGAAATTAATTCAAGAAGGAGTTCGCTACCATTACTATTTTGGTAAGATTATTAAACGAAAAGAAAAAATTACTCAACAAGAAATCTTGATTGAGACTCAGTTATTAATTAAAGACTATAATTTATTAATTAATGGACTAGAAATCTATCAAGACGGATATTATCGTTTTTTACTCCAACTCAGTGACAATCTCAAAATTTTATTTTCCCAAAAATATCAAGAATTAAAAATCTTAGACTACGAGAGAATAAAGTTAGAAATTAAAAATAATAATAATCAAAATATTCTCAATCAACTCAAGCTAGAAAAACAGGAAAATTTTCGGGCAATTTTGCTACTGGGAAAAACATCTTTTTTGATGTTGAGAAAAACTAAATTACTAGGGGAAGGAGTTCAGAAATTAGCCGAGGATACTCAAAAGCAGAAAAAAATTGTGCAAGCAATTATTCAAGAACTCAAAATTTATGAGGAATTAAATCATTATCAACTCAAATCTCAACGAGTTCGCCAAGAAATTGCGGATCTTGCCCAAAATGCGATTAATTTTGAAAACTACTTACAGGACTATTTTGCTCCTTTTCAATTATTAATAGAAGAAGTCATTAAGGTGGATGAAGAATTTTATGCAACAGTTGGAGAAATTAAGTATTTGGTAGATAATATTTTTCAACCTCAGCCTGATCTCTTAGAAACGTCAGATTCCGCAATGAATTCTGAGTTTTTGCTAAATTTTCTAGCGACTGGTTACGAGAAAGAAGCCAGGTTAAAAGAGGCTTTTTCCTCTGATCAATTTAATGATTACTTATTCAATGAAAGTGAATGGTCAGAACAATTTATTTCCCTAGAAAAAACCATCAATAAATTATCTGATCATTTAGCAGAACAAGAGGCTTGTCAAAAAGACAGTATCCCCAAAACTCCCCTGGCAATAGTTGTCTCTCAATTCCCTCAAAACAATCTTGACAAATCTTCTAGTTCTAAAAATCCCCCGACTTCCCCAAATATCTTAACTCAAGAATCGGCCGATCTTGATTATAATCAATTACAAGATTTGCTAAGAAAGCAACAGTGGCAAGCGGCTGATCGCCAAACAACCAAACTACTATTAAAATTTTTGGGTAGGACCTACTGGAATGAGGTTTATCCTCAAGATATTGCTCAATTACGTTGTTCGGAACTCAAAAAAATTGATCAACTTTGGCTTCATTATAGTAATGGTCATTTCGGGTTTAGTATTCAGCAAGCCATTTTCTCTAGTCTCGGTGGTTTAGTGGATTATGAAACCCAAAAAAAACTTGGCGATCGCCTAGGTTGGCGGAAGGAAGGTCAATGGCTCAATTATGAGCAACTAAACTTTCAATTAGAGCCGAATTCTCCCCTCGGTCATTTACCCGTTCATTGGTTGATTTTTGAAGAAAATCTTTGTTACCCATCTCCGGAAGCTTCTGACAATCAAAACTCCGTGGCTTTCTGGAGAGTTGGCAATTGGTTATTGTGGCAACTTCACCTCGTTTTCAGCAAAATTCAAGCCTGTGGAATTATTCCTCTGTCTGACTTTTAAAGCGATTATCTAAGCTGTTGACTATCTAAATTACTCGTTAATTAACAGGGATCAGGGAGAGGCAGTTTGAGCATTTATACTAAAATTCCCAATACATACGCAGTTTAAATGCAGTACAGCTTATCATCCTAAATCCTGTTTTAAAAAGCAGATAACAATCAATCATAAGTTAGCCAATGATAGTTAGTCAAGTTTTTAATTTCATTAGTCATTGTTTCTTCCATTGCTTCAATCGTTTCAAAATGCTCATTAACCAGGGGTTCATCTACTAGAGACCACAATCTCTCGGCTGACTGTAATTTTGGCGAATAAGCAAAGTAGAAAATCGAGCATGATTCCCTCGGCAACTTAAAGTTTTTGACTTCTATCTGAGAATTGGTAAATTTATCCCTTAATTATTGGACTTTTACTGGTAAATTCTGCTTAAATTTTTCTGGTTTAACTGGGTCTCCCTTTTTATGTTTTGGTCTCGGTTTTTGACAAGAATATCTGCACTTTTTTTAAGTAATCCCATCCCCTTTGATTCCAAACTTTTTCTCGTCCCGTTTCCTTTTCTATCCATCTAGCCACCTTCGGACCTGTCCAGATTCCTCCATCGGCAGGACGTTTTTTCAGTTCTTCTTTTAATTTTTGCAATTGTTCTTCCTTCAATAAAGGTTCTTTTCCTCTCCGATGTTCCCCACTTTTTTTCTTGAGATTTTTAACTCCTTCTTCCCCTAATTCATTATATCTTTTGAGAATTCTAAAACTATATTGATAATCTAATCCTACAGCTACTGCAGCATTTTTGATTGTCCATCCTAACGATATTTTCCACAATAAGTGCCATCTTCTTGTTTCTACTGAGTCTTGACTTCTTCTGTATCTATCTTTCAGTTCCTCTGAACTTAGATGTTCGGCTAAGTAAGCTTTCTTGGGCATTTTATCTCATTGTTTTTATTTACTCTATTATAACAGGATTTAAGAGCAAACGCTAAGTCTGCCAAAGGAAGCGTCAAAAGCGCAAAATCTGCGAGATTAGTTTTGGAAACGCTAATCTCAGCGAAGCCGATTGGCTTAGTTCCTATCGCTCTCATCGTCCAGTCTAGCTCTAGCACAGATGATCCCCTGTCTGGAAGCAGTAAGGATTGTTTTGTAATTCACTCGATCCCAAACGTCACCGAAACGACCGCGGTAATATCTTTGTCGATCGAGGAAGTGTCGTAAATTCCCGAATCGCTCACGTCGGTGGAATTGCGCGAGGTGATCTGAAAAACTCCCGTTGTCGCATCGCGCACCCTTCCCACCCGACTGCCAGTACTACTGGCGATCGCCTCAGCCCTCGCTCTCGCATCCTTGGTCGCTGCCGCCACCATTTCCACCCGCAGCTTATCCAGTTGGGTGTAAAGGTATTGGGGGGGTTCAGAGACGAGGTTAATTCCCTCCTCGATCAATTCCGTTACCTGCCTAGAAAGTTCCGTGTAACGGGCCACATCCCCCGCTCGAATCTCGAAGCGTTGGCTGAGGCGATAGGCGAGAATTTGCCCAGTTTCCTGGCCGTTAGTCGTTACTTCAGGAATCGGCATTGTCTCGATCGCGTTGGTGGTGATTGCGTCGTCAGGAACTTGTTTTTCTTTGAGATAAGCTCGTATCCGCTCGGTTTGCCGGATCAGATCGCGATAGGCTTCGCGGGCGGTGGGTTGTTGACTGGAAACCGATAAACGCCAGAGAATATAATCGGATGTAATCGGCCTTTTTGCCGAACCGGTCACGACAAAAACATCGCTGGCCCGTTTCACCGCCAAGATCGAGCGCGCCGCTATCCAGGAACTCACAACGAGGGCGATCGATAGCACCGATAAACCCGCGAATACCTGCGGGAAACGTCGGAATATAGAACTGTCTTTCATTATCACCCCTCCTGGAAATTCGACGTTTCTATCCTATGCTAGTAGCGAGCGAGTTGAAATTATTATTTACAAAAATCAATTTTTCTCGCATCAGGTTGATGCGCTTTGACAGCAAAGATTATTCAGCCCTTACTGGAGCTTTGGCACAATGGGGACCGATTGACACTCCCCGAAGCGCTTATGGGAGGGATTCTTGGCTCACTGAGTTTCCTTAACCCGGCAGGACGTATCCAACATTCACTAGAGGGAATCTCTCCCCCCCTGGCCCTAGGGCTGTTTCATTCTCTCAAATGTCATTCTCTCAAATCCTTATCTGGCAACGTTTTTAGTCGATGCTTACCTCATAAGCGATTAAAGGTAGCAAAAAAAGAATTAGATTCGGAGAATGAATCAGTCCTACCCCTTGCCCCCCCGATGTCGGGGGGCAAGGGGGGGGAGGTTCGGCTAATCTAAGAATAAGCGGTTTAAATGCGTCTTAGCTTATCTTGTTCATAACCTGATAAGAGTCCAAAAAACTCAGTGATTCTTACAATCTAGATGTTCACTTTGGTTTTGTCTGTGGGAATTTGTGGCCATTTTGGATTTTCTCATACAAGAATTTTCGTGGGATCAAGTGGGATTTAGTGGCAAAAAAGAGGGCAAGGGTCATGAAAAAGGCTAAATTTGATTTCTATGTTCGATCCCCCCTAGCCCCCCTTGAAAAGGGGGGAACCAGACTCAAAGTCTCCCTTTTTAAGGAGGGAAACAGACTCAAAGTCCCCCTTTTTAAGGAGGGAAACATACTCAAAGTCTCCCTTTTTAAGGAGGGAAACATACTCAAAGTCCCCCTTTTTAAGGGGGATTTAGGGGGATCGAACTAGCGAAGCTTATAACTAGCAACTTGGGTTAATTTAAATGCAGAACAAATTACTAAATCAAGAGGTTAATCAGTAAAAAAAGGCAAAAAATGGAAGAATTATTAGAGTTAAAAAATCTATTACTAGCTGGCAATATTCCCGATGCCTTGCTCCTGGTAGAGGAAATGACAGAAATGAGCAAGGATGATAAGCTCAATAAGATTTTTAGCTTTAGTATTATTGTCCTATTACATCTGATTAAACAGCAAGCAGAAAAACTCAGTACACGCTCATGGGAAACCTCTATTTCTAATTCTGTTAAACAGATTCAACGCATTAATAAACGACGTAAAACTGGAGGAAATTATCTAACAATAGAAGAATTAAAAGAAACCTTAGATGATGCTTATTCTTCCGCTTTAAGACAAGGGGCATTAGAAGCTTTTGAGGGTATATATCAACCCGAAGAAATTGAAGCTATGGTTGATAAAAATCAAATTATTAATCAAGCAATGAGGTTGATTTTAGGATAGGAGAACTGCACAGAATAATCAGATAGCTAATTAAACCAGTTCAAAATTTTGTTCCAAATAGATGATACAGATGTTGTAAGTTTCTTCCAAATATTATCAAATTTATCCCAAATGTTTTCATCTTTTGGAGGTGGTGTTTTACCCGTGCCAAATTTATCCCAAATGTTTTCATCTTTTGGAGGTGGTGTTTTACCCGTGTCAAATATATCCCAAGCACTTGATGAATTGGTTTCAAGTTTTGTCCAGGGATCTGAAGATGTTGTATCTTTTCGACTGGTTGGAGGTGGCTCTTCCTCAGGGAGAGGCTCAACGATATCAGGAGGAGGCTCAAAACTCCATTTAGCTCCTGTGTAATTGTTGACTAAATTTTCAAGAGGTTGTAGGTTTTCAATATTTGATTGTTGACAAAATTTCTCTAATTCTTGGGTAAAATACACAATCTCAGGAGAAAGATTTTTAAGTTCTTTGAAAATCTTGGATGAATTAGGTTTAATTAGGTCTTTTTCGGAAAATAGTAGTCTTTCTTCTTGTTGTATTTGTTGCCAATAGTTGCGATTTTCTGATAGAACAAGCAATGATAAATAAATTACCATTTCTGAGAAATAGTCAGCTTTTGGACTTAATTTAGATAACTTATTTCTGTTAGGGTGTTGATAACCAGGGAGTCCGTTAATATTGTCGGTTGCGTTGCTTAATTGAGGAACATATAAACTATCATAGTCAATTAAACATAGATCACCATTTTTACGCACTATAATATTACCGTGTTGTAAGTCTCCATGAGAAATATTATTTTGATGGAGAATTTTAACCATTTCTAAGAATTTTTCGGCAAAGTTACGGATAGAAGTCGGGTTATTAATATTATTAGATATAAAGTCTTTAAAGCTAATACCATCAACCCATTCCATTCTAATAATGGGAAATCTTTGTCCATTGACTAAAATTCCTTGTTCTTGGTAAGCAAAATCAACAAAATAAGGAAGTTGAACTGTTTTAAGATAGGCATCAATCGCCTTATAACGAATTTTTAGATCCCCTAAATCTTCTATCCAACATTTAAGGGCATATTTTTTAGGATTAGTTTGAATTTCATAAACAACGGCTTTTCCGCCATTATGAGACAGTAAAAAGTTCTGATTTTGCTTTTGCTTAACAGGCTTTCCTTGTTGTAAAATACCATCGTATATAAATCTATCAGGGTATTTTACGACTGTTTCATAGTCAGTTCTAAGCGGATATTTCATTTTTTTACATACCCCACAAATGTAAATTTAGACCAATTGGGAAGGGAATCAAATTCAAGTTTTTTAAACTTTGATGGTTCGCTTAATTGTCCAAAAACATCCCCTTCTGATCCACTAGGAAAGATTCTCAGATTTGTCTTGGGTTTTATTTCTATTTCATCCCTTGCACAAGTAGAACATTCATTCAAGATTGCTTGATTAGCATAAAGATCAATCTGAAATTTAATCCATTCCTCTCCTTCTTCTAAAATTAAAACCTGAGATGAGTCAGATAAAGCAGGAATAATAATTTCTTGAAAAGTTTGATCTTTGTATATTTTATTTCCTTTTTCAAGGTTCATATATTTAGGTTCATATTTAGTGACTTGACTAAATGAATTTAAATTGCTTGATTGTTCAGTTTTTATACTATTTATTTTGTTAGCTGTTTGAACAATAAGATATAATGTGGTTGCACTTAAGAATATATTTAAAGGAATAAAAACAAAGAGAAGATTACGGATTCCATCTATTGGTTTAATTACGCGTTTTTTCGTCGGTTGAGAAATTGAAGCAGAAACTTCTATCGTCGGATTGGGGCGCATGATGGGTAAAGATTGCAGAGGTTTTAATAATGTTTGTATATTGGATCTTATTTTGGCAAAACCAGAAGGAACTCCTAAAGTTTCATCAGAAGTATTGTATTGAGTTTTTTCTTCTACGTTTGAAGGATTGCTTTTATCTTCTTTAGAAAGCTGTTCAGTTTCATCACTTGAAGGTAAAACGATAGAAGAATCTTCTTTATTTTCTTTTCTGGGTTTTGTAGGCAAACTGACGATTTCACGATCACTGACTTCTAAAATCATTAAAGTGACATCATCATTTTTCATTTTTATTGTGTTATCATGTCTAGCAGATGTTACAAAATTCTCAAACTCCTGTTGTGAATTAATATCAAACTCCTGTTGTGGATTAATTTTAAGTAAAGTTGTTAAAATATCTCTTCGCTGTTCTGTATATTTAAAAATATATTCAGCTAGAGCGTCAGTTGCTAGTACAAAATAAAGCTTATCTGAATGTTGTTTGTATTTTAATTTGATGTCTAAAAATTCTGGTTCATGATCATTATTTTTAGAGCGACTTCCAAAATATCCAGGTTGATTATTAAAATCCGTTGATTTTTCCAATAAATAGGTTTTAATTAATTGATTTCCCCGAAAAATAAACAGACAGCTATCGCCAACAATAGATACTTTGGCTTGATTTTCAATAAATTGTAACCCAATAAAGGTAGATGTTGCTGATTCAAAACGATTCAAACGATTTTCAATCTCAATCCAGGCAGGATTATTACCGCTTTTTGCTGTTTTTAATTCTGCTGTAACTCGTTCTAACCATTCTTTCTGAATTGGTTTAAGCCATTTTTGCCAATTGTTTTTATCAATTTCGGGATTTCCACAAAAATAATCAACAAGAAGTTTTGACCATATACTTGAGTAAAATGATTGAGTTGCACCATCGGCGATCGCAAAACAATTCTTAGCTTCATTATAGCTAAAATTATCTTGACAACCGCTAATGGTTTCCATCTCTTTATGAGTTCTATGACTGAACCGACGGATGACTGAAACTTTATGATGAGATTCCATAATTAATGACAATAACTTTAGCGTAATGCTCCTTGAGAACCAAATTGAAGAAGTTTAATCAGTGCTTCAGCATCAGCATTAAAGATAAAACCTCTGGCATTAGGTTGAACATTAAAACCCGCATTTTTGGCACTCTCAGCAAGAGGCTCAGGAAGCACACTGGAAATATCAAACAAAAAGTTAGCAAATTTATTACTGCTAAAACCAGCATTGTCACTAGGTAACTCTATTTTCCCTGCTGATGCGTTAGAAATATGAGCATTCAAAACAATCACGTTACCGTCACTTGTTTTAAGTTGTGCTAGTTTTTTCGCTTCAGTAGTAGCAGCATTAGAATCATTAGGTTCTCCATCGGTTATATTAATAACAACAGGTGGAAAACTATCGGGATGATTAGAAATAAATTTTTCTACCCCAGTATAAGCCTGTTTAAAGGCTTCAGCCATTGGTGTTCCATTACTTGCAGTCGGTTTCACAAACACTCGCATTACTTCATCCACTTCAACCAACCCACCTGCACCATCAGAGACTTTTCTCTTCAGGGTTGTTGTATCGGGATTTTTAGCCAACTCTGAGGCTTTATCTAGAAATAGTACATTAATACTTGCTCCATAGCCAACCGCCGCCACAAAACATCTGTCTTTAATCTCATTACCCGATGAACAAGCTGTAATAATTTCTCCGATGACTCGATTAACGGCTTTTGCGGCAAAATCTGCTTTATCTGAATTGGCGTATTTATCTGACATTGAAGCTGACTGATCAATCATAATCAGGATAAATCCAGGCTTGGCGCTACTCAGTTGTTCTTGATACATAACTTAAAGATTACTTCATTGATTTTTGAAATGGAAAAGATGATCATGTCACCGCAAAATGGGCTATGATGACAATCTAGCAAGCAAATAGGACTAATTAGCTTGATTTACCTAACATCTCAGTATTGTAGCGTTTGATTTTAGTACAAAAGTAGGCTTTGGTACACAATTTATAGGTAGGTTATGGTACAGTCTTAGTTCCGTTTGGTATAATATATTTGATTACTCCTCTAATTTTTTAACCAGAAATGAATAATATTGACCAAGTTTTGCAATATGTTGATGATTTAGTGTTTGAAAAAGTGGAGTCTCATCTGACACCAGTACAAGAAGCAATCTTGACAGGGGTTTGGCAAGGTCAAAAATATTGGCAAATTGCTCAATCTTTTAATGGTTGTAGTGAATCTCATATTAAAAAAGAAGCTGCTAACTTATGGAAAAAGTTGGGTAATGTATTAGACGAAGATGTTAATAAAGATAATTTACGATCCAAGTTAGAAAGAAAATATCGGGTTTCTCAAGCTTATCATTCGGGGAATTGTTTGTTACAAATTGATAACATCAATATTGGTGGTCAAATTATTCAAACGACTAATGATAACCAAAACCGATCATATTCTTTACATAATAATAAATCTCCCATGATTGACTTAACAAAAGCCCCTGAATTAAGGTATAACTATGGACGTAAGTTAGAAATATCAACCTTAAAAGAATGGCTAGATAATAAAACTCGATTAATTACTATTTATGGGTTAACTGGAATTGGAAAAACAGCTTTAACCCTTAAATTAGTTTCAGAAATTGCCCCACAATTTGATTATATTATTTATCGCAGTCTGGAAAATATTCCTCAATTAATCGCTCTCAAAGATGATCTAAAACAGTTTTTCAACCAATCTCTATCAACCCCCTTACCTGATATAATAGATTATCTAAGCTCCTATCGTTGTTTAATTATTCTTGATGATGTGCAGAAT
>NZ_JADBVM010000266.1:0-2516 GCF_020244875.1 Microcystis sp. M44BS1 | reverse complement strand
CTTCCCCACTTCCCCACTTCCCCACTTCCCCACTTCCCCACTTCCCCACTTCCCCACTTCCCCACTTCCCCACTTCCCCACACCCAGGAAAAACTTTTTCAGTAAACCCTAATTATTCTCGATCGAGCGACAAAGGTTAAAATTTGGGAAACACTGGAATACACTGGCAGTCAACGTGGATAAAAACACGCTATTTTAATAACCTATACTAATCTAATCGCGCTTTAGGAGTCAGCAGTTTTCATGGATTCCGTGACAACCCTCCAATGTCAAAACCTAACCTGTCTATCCCCGAACGCTCTCACTAATAGATTCTGTGAAAAGTGCGGTACTCCTTTAGTTAAGCGCTATTTATGGATGATGGGTGATTGGGTGAGAACCTATTATCATGTTGGCGAGCTAATTGATAATCGTTATTTGGTCAAACAACCACAAATTGTTCTTGATACTAAACCCGCTCAAGCACCCCAAGCACCGGAAGAACCTCCTAGCTGGCTCTCCCTCTACCTAAAATTGTTACCATTCCATCTCCATATTCCCCAAGTCTATGGCTATATTCCTAGTCCCGACGAACGCTTGAATATGGACATCTGGCTGTTGGAATACGGCACTATTCCCCTCGATCAAACGGGAGAATTAATATATCCGGAACTATTGCCCACTCTAGCCGAGGTTTGGTCGCAAGCTTCCGATTTAAGACAAATTCACTGGTTATGGCAAATGGCCAAACTCTGGCATCCCCTTCAGAGAAAGGCTGTAGTCTCTAGTCTGCTCAACCCTTCGCTGACGAGAGTGAATAATCAGCTGCTGCAATTGCTAGAATTAAGCAAAGATGAGGCCAACGCTCCCAATTTAAAAGATTTAGGAGCTTTCTGGACCGGTCTGATCCCGACGGCAGCCGCTAATATTCAAGATTTTCTCGTATCCCTGACCCAAGAGCTAGAATCCGGTGATCTCGATCGCCCGGAATCCCTGATCGCTATCCTCGATTATGCACTACAGCACTACGGTGGAGGTCAAGAACGCAGCTATGAGATTTTTACCTGCACTGATACTGGTCTGATGCGGGAACACAACGAGGATGCCTGTTATCCCCCGACTAATCAGGCCATAACCCTCGCTCATGGTCAAAATCCCCTGGCGATTGTCTGTGATGGCATCGGCGGTCAGGAAGGGGGCGAAATCGCTGCTCAATTAGCGATCGAAACCCTGTCTAGGGAAATTAATCCCAGTCCCACCACTAATATTGAAGTCTATCCCGATAGTTACAGTCTTGTCCTCGAACAGGCGATTCGTGTCACCAATGATCTGATCAGTCAACGCAATGATCAGGAGTCAAGACAAGATCGTCAGCGCATGGGTACGACTCTAGTTATGGCTTTTGCCCAGGCCCAGGAAATGTACGCGGCCCATGTGGGGGATTCCCGCATCTATTGGATTACTGCCCACAGTTGTCATCAAGTGACGGTGGATGACGATCTCGCTTCCAGGGAAGTGAAATTAGGCTATCTCCTCTATCGTGATGCCATACAGTATCCCAACGCGGGGGCCTTGGTGCAAGCTTTGGGCATGAGTAGCGCCAATAATCTCCATCCCACCGTTCAGAGGTTGATTATTGATCAAGATTGTGTTTTTCTCCTCTGTTCCGATGGTTTAAGTGATTACGATCGGGTAGAACAATACTGGGACAGTGAAATTGTGCCTCTTTTGCGAGGAGAGAAAAATGTAACCGCCGTGGGGGAAAGTTTATTACAACTAGCTAACCAGAAAAACGGTCACGATAACTCCACCATCGCCCTAGTTTATTGTCGGGTAGTTCCTGCGGCTGAACCTGTCACGCCTTTAGTTTATGCTGAGGCCAAAGAACGGATTATTCCCGATCTTAATGACCAAGATTTTGATCACAGCGGGGACACCTACCCCGGAGAAGAAGTGGTGACAGCAATACCCACTCCCCCCCCTGCATCTTCTTCGGTTTCTAGTCGTACTTCTCCCCCCGCGCTCACTAGGGTTTCACCCCCGATGTTGGCGATCGCTGTCGGTGTTCTCGGTTTGCTGGCTGCGATCGCTTGGCAATTCTTGAGTCATAATCCCCCTTCCAATCCACCGATTTCTCCCGCACCCGTCACCGGTCCGAGTCCCACGACCGGGACGACACCTCCCGCACCCGTCACCGATACCAATCCAGGGACGACACCTCCCGCACCCGTCACCGATACCAATCCAGGGACGACACCTCCCGCACCCGTCACCGGTCCGAGTCCCACGACCGGGACGACACCTTCCGCACCCGTCACCGGTCCGAGTCCCCCCAATGCTTCCCCTAACTAGGGTTTGCAGCAAAAAGTTTTTCGTGGGGACAGGGTGTGGGGTGTGGGGTTAAATACAGAAGCCAAAAACCTAACTAATATTAGCCAAAATTACTCATGACTTGTGCTATAATCGTTCTATGAGTAAGTTAACCATATCGGAAGCCGCTAAATTGAAAGGTGTAAGCGTATCGACGTTAAGGCGTT
>NZ_JADBVM010000265.1:0-9940 GCF_020244875.1 Microcystis sp. M44BS1 | reverse complement strand
TGCTGGTTCATCCACTGCGACTGTAACCGTTGACCCCACTGCTGACACTACAGTGGAAAATGATGAAACCGTCGCTTTAACTCTCGCGACCGGGACAGGTTATACGATAGGTACGACCACCGCAGTTACTGGGACAATTACGGGTGATGATACCATAAATGTAGCTGATTTACAGATTACTAATTTAGCTGCGACAACTAACCCCCTTTATACGGGTAAACAGTCATTTTTAACCTATAAAGTCGAAAATAAAGGTTTATCACCTGCTTCGGGAACTTGGACAGATAAAGTTTATCTTTCTACCGACAATAAATTTGATAGTAGTGATAGTCTAATTACTGAAACTACTTTCACCCCTAATATTCCTTTTAATTCCTTCTATGAGCGTAATATTCCCTTCTTTGCGCCCAAAAATGGGGGACAATACTATTTAATTGCTACCACAGATGCTAATAATACTGTTAATGAGGGTACAGGGTTAGGGGAACAGAATAACACCGTTATTACTCCCATTACGGTGATACCTGCTTATAAAGCTACGGTTTACACTGATACGGTAATTGGTACAAATAGACAAGCGGTGACATTGCGAGGAAATGCGGTTAATAATGCGGATAATTCCCCTGTACCTTTTGAGTTTGTCACCATCAGGATTGAAAATAACGGCACAATTCGGGAGTTAAGCGCCTTTACCGATGGAAATGGTAACTTTGTTAAGAGTTTTAACCCCTTACCCACAGAAGGGGGACAATATAACATTAATGCTTATTTCCCCAATAACCCCACCGAAGACACCGCACCGGAAGACAGTTTTCAACTGTTGGGGATGAAGTTTAATACCAGTCAAGTCACCAATAAGGTGATTGCAGATACTCCCTTTACAGGTACGGTGACGCTGGAAAATATTACTAATATTGGGATAACGGGAATTACCGCAACCGTTGATAGTGTAGTCCCTGGTTGGAATGTGCAGGTGAATACTCCCTCAAGTTTAGCAGGTTCAGGGAATAATACCCTTAGTTATACCATTACTGCACCGAATGACTCTTATATCACTCAAGATACCTTTAATATCAAGCTAACCAGTGCCGAAGGAGCGACGGCGGTATTACCTGTTAGTGTTAATTTAGAGCGTATTGTCCCCCGTTTAGTCGCTTCGACTAATTTAGTCAGCAGTGGAATGTTACGCGGTAATCAAACCGTTGTCGAGTTTCAGGTGACAAATGAAGGGGGAGGAATTGCTCAAAATATTGAGGTAGAGTTACCTAATGAACCTTGGTTAAAGTTAGCTTCTCCTGCGACTATTTCCGCATTAAAGCCGGGGGAATCGACAAAAGTTACTTTATTATTAACCCCTGATGCTAATTTACCCTTAACAGAATATTTTGGCAATTTCTTCTTAGATACAGAAGGAAATGATGGAGATTTATCGGTTAATTATAATTTCCGTGCCATCAGTGATGCCGTTGGGAATATCCAGATTAATACCGTTAATGAATTATTCTATTTTGCTGAAGGTTCGCCGAAGTTAGCCAATGCAACGGTGACATTACGGGATTATTTTACTAATGAAGTAATCGCCACTGCGGTGACAGATAATACGGGATTAATTAACCTGTCTAATATCAATGAGGGTTATTACAATTTAGAAATTAAAGCAGACAGACATGATACTTTCCGTCAGACTATTCAGTTAGATGCCGGGGAAACTGAGAATATTAACGCCTTTTTATCTCGTCAAACCGTGCAGTATAAATGGACTGTCACCCCGACAGAAATTGAGGATAAATATAACATCACCGTTGAGAGTGTTTTTGAAACGAATGTACCGATTCCTACGGTAGTAATTGATCCGCCTTTAATTGATTTAGAAGGATTAGATGTAGTTGGTCAAGTCATGCAAGTAGATATGACTTTGACTAATCATGGTTTAATTGCTGCCAATGATCTTAAGTTTAGTTTTAGCGATCATCCTTTCTATAAAATTGAACCTCTGATTAATAATATCGGTTCTTTAGGGGCAAAAAGTTCCTTAACTGTTCCTGTCAGAATTACTCGTATCGCTGATGAAAATACAGTTTTAAATAGTAGTCAAGAACTATCATTACAAAGTAGTGGCGAATTAGCAACTTTAGCTGCTGGTGGTGGTGGTTGTGGGATTTCAGGATCTCTTATTTATTCCTTTCCTTGTGGGGGTCAAGATGTTGGGAAATCAACAGGTATTGGGTTTAATAATGTAGCTGGTTCTGGTGGTTGTGGTGAACCCTGGACGTTTTGGTGGGGAAATTCGGGGTCAAGTGGTAGTAGTAGCATTGTTAGTGTGGGTAGTTCAGGAGGGTGTAGCAATGGTGGTGATGACGATGATGATTGTGATTTACCAGATATTTCTAGAACTATAGATGCGTCAGAAGTTCTTGAGCCTTTCATAAAAGCTGGCGAAACGGCTTTTAATACTCTATTAAAAAATCGAGTAGAGGTAGAACTTGACGTAGAAGCGAAAGCTGGTGCTAAAGGTTGTTGTGATGAAGAAAGTCTTTTAGGTATTGGTCTTGAATTTTTTGCAAATGCAAAAGTTGAAGCTGCAACTAAATTTGGACCTAACATAGAGATTGACTTTGATAAACATCTTGATTTAGAATTTGATTTAGAAGGATTGAATGGTCTAATAAAGGAAATAGAGCTTGATGGAGAAGCATCATTGGGAATAACAGCAGAGCCATTGGTATCCATCAGTGCAACTTACAAATCTGGTTGTAATTTTGATAAGCCAACCACAGAGATTGAAGGAACAATAGGAATAAATGTTCAAGCAGGTGGTTCAATAAATATTGATGCAAGAGCTTTAGTTGCAGAATCCGGTAAAGAGATTGAGTCAGTTGTTAATACCACATTGCAAGGAGAAGCGGGAATTTTTGGCGGAGCATCAGTTAAATTTGGCTACTCAGATGAGAAAGGTTGGTTTTTATCTACAGAAGGAAAAATTGAAGTTAAAGCGTTTGTTGATATCTTCGGTTATAAATATAGTCCTTACGACGATCCAAGTACATCAAATGTTGAGATTGGATACAATCTATTAACTGGTGAGTTAATTACAGAAAATGCTTTCACCTTAGAAGATGAAAGTGTATCAATATCTGAGGCTATAGAGAATTTGGAGAGGTTTGATGATCTGTTGTATCAAGAAGGACTAAAACTAGCAAAAGAATACGAACAGGAACAACAGAAAAATAACGGTGTATGTGCTCAAGTCCGCATCAGCATCGACCAAGAAGCGGTAATGACTCGCTCCGCCTTCCTTGGAAACCTCGAAATAGATAACGGTAACTCTACCAACCTAACTAACCTCTCCGTCACCCTACAAATTACCGACCAAAACGGCAACATAGTTAACAACCTCTTTGGCATCACTAACCCCATCCTGAAAAACATCACCGCAGTAGATGGTACTGGTATATTAACAGGTGATGACCCCAATACTTCCCAAAATGAAGGCTTAGGTAGTGCAGAATGGACATTTATCCCCACTAACCTCGCCGCACCCCAAACCGCTACCACTTACAACATCGGCGGTACTCTTTCCTACACCGAAAACGGACAAATTATTAACGTCCCCTTACTTTCCACGGGTATCACCGTCTTACCCCAAGCGGAATTATACCTAGACTACTTCCAATCCCGTAACGTCTATGGCGATGATCCCTTTACCGATGCTACTGAAATATCTGTACCCTTCGATCTCGCTGTCTTAGTCCAAAACAAAGGTTATGGCGACGCTAAAAACCTCAATATTACCTCATCTCAGCCCAAAATCATCGAAAATGAAAAGGGCTTACTCATTGATTTTAATATCATCGGTTCTCAACTCAACGGACAAGACGTTAACCCCTCTCTTAAAGTCAACTTTGGCGACATCAAAGCCGGAGAAACCGCCGTAGCTAACTGGTTACTCAAGTCCACCCTACAGGGTAAATTCATCGAATATAAAGCCACTTTTGAACACGTTAACGGACTTGGTAATAAAGAACTATCCTTAATCAAAGAAGTCAAAATCCATGAATTAATCAGTAAAGTCAAAGCAGACAGCGATAACCTGCCTGATTTCCTTGTTAATGATGTATTTGATGCCAAATTCTACCCCGATACTCTCTACTTTAGTAATGGTACTACCGCACCCGTTACCGCCATTGACACCGCAACCGTTGACGCACCTGTTACCATCTTTGATTTACAGGCACAAATCACCTTATCCCCCCCTTATCAAGGGGGGTTAGGGGGGATCGAACCGCCTCAAGGCTGGAATTACATCCGTTTAGAAGATCCTGCTAATGGACAATTCCAAATTAAACAGCTATTACGTTCTGATGGAACAGCGATCGCCCTAGATAACATCTGGCGCACAGATCGCACTTTCCCTGCTACAGGTCGCCCTAAATATGAAAATATATTACATTTTCTTGACAAAGACAGCACGGGGAGCTATACAATCACCTACGATAGTAACGACTCCGCATCGCCTCAAGTGCGAGAAATCATTGACGTTAGCCCAAATCCCCGTAATATTCCCGTTAATAACTTAACTGTTGTCTTTAGCGAGCCAATACGCGCTAATAGCTTCGATTATCAAGACCTTACCTTAACCCTTGATAACGGTGCCAACTTAATCACCAATGGGGTGACAATCAGCCAAATTGACCCCATAACCTTCCAAATCAACAACTTAACCAGTATTACGGGTAATATTGGACAATATCAACTCAGTGTTAATGCGACAGGTATCCAAGACTTAGCGGGTAACGCCGGAGCCGGTATTGTTAACGAAAACTGGACATTTACAGGAGATAAACCCGGTATTGCTTCAATTACTGGCTTTAACTCTACTTTAATTAACACTGCTGTTGATACCTTTGATGTCACCTTTACCGAGGCGATTATTCCCAATAGCTTCGACTATACCGACATCACCCTAAGACGCAACAATGGCGCAAGCTTAGTTAACAATACCGTTACCATTACCCAAATTGATGCGACTACCTTCCGAGTTGGCAATTTTGCCCAATTTACCAACATTGAGGGAGATTATCAACTCTTAGTCACCGCTAATGGTGTACAGGATACGGATAATAACAACGGTGTCGGGGGTAAAGGGTTTAACTGGGTACTTGATAACACTATTCCTACCCTTACCAGTATCACTAATGTCACCAGTCCTCGTAATACCGCAGTTAGTAGCCTAGAAATCAGCTTTTCTGAAGCAATAAAACCAGATACCCTCGATATTAATGACCTAACCTTAACCCGTGATGGTAGTGTTAATTTAATCACCAATACCGTCACCCTGGAAAAACGCAATGAAACCACCTACACTATCAAAGGGTTAAGCGGACTGCAAACCGATAACGGCGTTTACACCCTCACAGTTAATGGTACAGGGATCAAAGATACCGCCGGTAATAACATCAGTAACTCCCTGACCCAAAATTGGACATTAGACCGCATTCTTCCTGGTCTTCCTACTAATATACAAGTTACTGCTACTCCCTTCTCAGAACTACAAACTACCTCATTATCTACTCTCAACCAAGCGGGACAATATCGGGTAAATAGCCAAAATATCACCATTACAGGCGATTTAGCCGAATCTAATCTACGGGTTTACATCAAAGATCTAAACACTAATCAAGACTTAGGACAAGCAACCGTAACCGGAAGCCAATTTAGTAGCAATATTTCCCTACCTTCCCCCGGTTCTCGTAACCTAGAAATACGGGTAGAAGATATTGCAGGTAATACCGTCAATACTAGCTTAAGCGTCTTTGCTGATGTAACTAAACCCGCTATTAGCCAATTTTTAAATGTTCCTACCTCCACCCTTAACCCTGTCAATAGTATTGATGTTCAGTTTTCTGAAACTATTGACCTAAATACTTTTGATAAAAGTGATATTACCTTAACCCGTGATGGTATCCCCCTCACCCTACCTAATACCGTAACCGTTGAATATCTCTCAGGAACAACCTACCGCATTAACGGATTAGGCGACTTAACCAACACCCCCGGTATCTATAGCCTAAAAGTTGACGCAACCACCATCCAAGACAACGCCGGAAATAACGGAGACGCAGCCAAAACCACCAGCTTTAGCATTACTCCCCCTCCCACCCCAGGAGTCACCTTAACCCAAACAGCCGGAAATACCACCGTCACCGAAGGAGGTAACACCGATACCTACTCTCTCGTCCTCAAAACCCAACCCACTGCCGATGTCACCATTACCCTAACCAGTAACAATCAAATCACCCTCAATTCAACTAGCCTTACCTTCACCACAACCAACTGGAATACTCCCCAAAACGTCACCGTAACCGCAGTAGATGACACCCTAACAGAAGGGAATCATACTGCTACCATTACCCACAATATCAGCAGTACAGACACCAACTACAACGGGTTAACCATTGGGACGGTTAATGTCAATATTCAAGACAACGACGCAGAAATCAAAGGGACAGTTTGGAATGATATTGATGGCAATGCCGTTAATAATAGCGAACCCAATCTAGCAGGCTGGACAGTCTATTTAGATGCTAACAATAATGGGCAACTTGACACAGGAGAAACCACAACCCAAACCGATGTTAATGGTAACTACACCTTTAATAATCTACGCCCCAGAACCTATACTGTTGCCCAAATTGTCCAAGAGGGTTGGCAACAAACCTATCCTATTCTGAATATCACAACTACCGCCTCTGAGGTTGCGTTAGCCATTCCTACTTTAGACTTTATCACTGCCTCTGAATCTAGCTTAATTAACTTTAATCGTGCTAATTATCTTGTTCAAGAAGATGGCACTCCAGTTACAGAGTTTTGGCTAACACGCACGGGCGATGTGTCTAATTCAGTAACTGTGACACTCAACCTTTTAGATAGCACAGCTAAAGGTTGTAGTTGTGCCGCTAGTTCTGTCAATAATGATTTTAATAATGTTTCCTTTACCCTTACCTTTGCAGAGAATGAAACTAATAAACTAATTACGGTTCAAAATGCGATTCTCGGTAATCCCAACGCAATTAAGATTCGCAATGATAGCAAAGTGGAAGGCAATGAAACCTTTACCATTAAGCTCACTAACCCCACAGGGGGAGCAGTTATCGGGGAGCAAGGAACAGCAACGGTCACGATTTTAGACGATGAATCTCCTAGTTCTGTCACGCCCCTCTTAGAAAGTACCGGAACAACCCTCGCTGCTACAGGGGATGCTCAAGCCTTATCTCTCATTTCCCTCGATCAACTCTGGCAAGACTCCCGTTTCCTCGACTTTAAGGGCAAAAACTATAGCACCGTCATTATTGATACAGGCATTGACCTTAATCATCCCTTCTTTGGCCCCGATGCCAACAACGATGGCATTGCCGACAAAATTATTTATCAATACGACTTTGCTGATAATGATACTGATGCCAGCGATAAAAACAATCACGGTTCCCATGTGGCCAGCATTGTTTCCTCTGTCGCCCCTGATGCTAACTTAATTGTTCTCAAAGTCTTTAAAGATAGCGGTTCTGGCTCCTTTGCCGACCTCGAAAAAGCCCTGCAATGGATTAATGCCAAGGCCAATACCTACAATATTGCCTCGGTTAATCTCTCTATTGGAGATAGCCAAAATTGGACAACTGCGACTGGACGTTACGGTATTGGTGATGAATTAGCAGCGATCGCCAACCAGAATGTGATTATCTCAGCCGCCGCAGGAAACAGTTTCTATCAGTTCAATAGTACACAAGGATTAGCCTATCCCGCGAGCGATCCGAATGTGGTGGCAGTGGGTGCCGTTTGGTCAGGCAACTTTGGTGACTCTAAATCCTTTAGCGGTGGGGCCATTGATTACAGGACCAGTGCGGATCAAATTGCCAGTTTCTCTCAAAGAGATGATCTGTTTGGGGAAGTGTTTGCCCCCGGTATCCTGATTAGTGGGGCCAGTGCCACTGGGGGAACAGTGACGATGGGCGGAACCAGTCAAGCCGTTCCTTTCGTTACTGGATTGGCAACCCTTGCCCAGGAAATGGCCCAGGAGATTTTAGGGCGTTGGTTAAGTGTGAGCGAGTTCCGTTATTTACTCGATACCACCGGTGATTTGATTGTGGATGGGGATAACGAAAACGATAATGTGGTCAATACTGGACTCAGTTTTCCTCGCATTGATGCGCTGAAATTCGCCGAAGGTCTTTTGAGTCTTAATGGCATTACCCCCGATCCCAATGCTGGCAGTTCAGGCAGCAATACGGGCGGCAATTCTGCCACGTCTCCCAATACTGTCAGTCTGGTTCACACAGTTAATTTGGCGGCGGGTCAGGTAGCGACAGGGATTGACTTTGCTAATCAGACTGTTAACGTCGGCCCTACCGATTTAGCCTTAAGTGCGACCACAGTAAATGAAAATGTTCCTGTTAACACAGTGATAGGAACATTTTCTACCACAGACCCCGATACTGGCAATACCTTTACCTATAGTTTAATAGCAGGGACAGGAGATACAGATAACTCAGCATTCTCGATTGTAGGGAATCAATTACAGATTAATAATTCCCCAGATTTTGAAACCAAGAATAGTTACAGCATTCGAGTAAAAACCACCGACCAAGGGGGACTAAGTTTTGAGAAAACCTTGACAATTACTGTCAATGATGTTAATGAAACACCTACTAATCAAGCTCCCACAGCCCTAATTTTCCAAAATGCTGTCACCGAGTTAGCGGAAAATGTCGATGTCACCCCAGAATTTAAAGTCGCCGACCTCCTGATTGAAGATGATGGTTTAGGAACCAATAATCTCTTCCTCACGGGACGGGATAGGGAGCGCTTCTTAATTCAGAATTCGGCTCTTTTCTATGTCGGTTTTACTCCTAATTTTGAAGCTCAAAACAGTTACGAAGTCACTGTTAATGTGGACGATCCAACCGTTGGTGTCACCCCGGATATCACCCAAACCTTCACTTTAAACATCACCGATGTCAACGAAGCTCCCACAGCCCTAATTCTGGCCAATAGCACCAATGCGATCGCTGAAAATACCGATACCAGTCAAGGTGTCAAAGTTGCCGATATTCAGATCAGCGATGATGCCTTGGGGACAAATAGTCTTTCTTTGCTGGGCAGTGATCAGAGCAGTTTCCAGATTCGTGGCCGGGAATTATTCTTCATCGGTAAGGCTGATTTTGAAGCCCAATCCCTCTATAATCTGACGGTGGCGGTGACGGATACCACCCTCAAACCGGCTCCCAATGCCACGCCAGACGCAACGGTTAATTTCACCCTAGAAATTACCAATCTACCCGACCAAGCCGTTAATCCCCAAACCATCCAATTTAAAGATACGGGTAATGGACAAGGTTCTCTGGTTTTCAACTTCAGTAACTTGCCTGGTAGCATACAGGTGACAGCCATTGAGGAAGGACTCAAACAGACGGGAGCTTTCTTCAATAACGTTGTCGGTCTCTATCCAGTGGCGGATGACAACGGAGCCGTTTTTGACAGCCTCGATTTAGATGGAGATGGCAACGTGACCGAGTTAATTCAACCTGGTCAAGCGGGTTATGCGCGTACCGCCTTAAGTCAAGCGGTGAATAACTTCATTTTGCGGGCCAGTGGAGAAGGGGCAAACCAAAGCACCACCGCCGCTGAATTTAACGAAGGGGATGTGTTGTTGGAAGGGGGACGACGCTACGCACCCTTTGTCATTGCCAATGGCGGCAATCTGGGAGAAAGTCTGCAAGGGAGTATTCAGGCATTTTTGACCAAAAATCCCGATAACGTGGCGGCTACCCTAGAAAACTATATAAGTCATGAAGTGGCCTACTTCTCCTTTGGGGCGGCAAATCCCGATGGGGCGGAACATTTACGGTCAAGGGGGAATAATATCTTTGGCTTTGAGGATTTACCG
>NZ_JADBVM010000264.1:0-24633 GCF_020244875.1 Microcystis sp. M44BS1 | reverse complement strand
TTCCGCAGTCGCTTTGGACATTTGCACTGCTAAAACACTCAAATAACTTAGTATCGCTAGATCGTAAGCCAAGAGAAACCGCAATTCCTGGTAAAATTCTCCCGTGATTAAATAAACGAAAATTGCCACTGTCAGCGTGAAGAGAAACCGGTTGATGGGAGAAGTCAGCCGAAAAATCATTTTTTGCTTGGCGGTCATTTTTAAGAGCCTTGATTTTCACAGATCTAGTTTAGTTGAAACGGCATGGGTTTCTCAGGATAGCCTAGCAGTCAATTCTCCGGTGAGGGCAGTAAACTGGCCCCTCTCTTCCCTTCGGGTAAAAATTCTCGATCGAATTGGCAATTTATACCTGGACTTCCCCGTTGACAAAAAGCCATAACCTGTGCTGTAGAAGGGATTAAGAGAATTTCCAGCGCCTCGTTACTGGGTACAAATCAGGGAAACTCCCAATAAATCTAACGCTTTTTGTTGCAGTTGGGTCGGTCGAGTTATCTTAGAAAAACGCGGTTCTTCGGTTTTTGTTATGCAATGGACGGGGTTATAAGGAATGAAACCCTTATAGAGAGAGACATTGCCGCAATTTTTGTCAATTGTTTGCGATTTGGAGCGAACTAATCAATTAAATCTCTTGCCAGATAAGGATTTAGTCGATTTATGCCCCCAGATCGAACCATACCAAGTCCCGAAAAGCCAAAAATGTTAAGAATTGTGTGAGATTACCCTAGTATTAGCCCCCGTTCGCTTGCCTCGCTATCCTTAATTATTGTATGATTATAACGTCTGGGCTATCAATTTTTCGAGATACCCTTCTCACGCTGAGTATTATGTCTAAAATCATTTCCATTCACTCGTATCGAGGTGGTACGGGTAAGTCCAACGCTACAGCTAATCTCGCGGCCATTCTTGCCTGTCAGGGTAAACGGGTTGCCATTGTCGATACAGATCTCCCCTCTCCTGGTATTCATATTCTCTTTGAACTACAAGATAAGCATATTAAATACACCTTGAATGACTTTCTTTGGCAGAAATGTAAAATCAATGAATCAGCTTACGATGTTACCTCAGTACTAGGAGAACAAAAAACTGAAAAGAATCTAATTTATCTGGTTCCTGCGAGTGTCCAAGTGAGCGATATTTCTCGAATTTTACGGCAGGGATTTAATACAGAGTTGTTATTGGAAGGTATAGAAGAATTAATTCAATTACTCCAGCTTGACTATTTGTTTTTGGATACCCATCCTGGACTCAATAGAGAAACTTTGCTATCTTTAACTATTTCCAATATTGTTTTACTGTTTCTTACCCCTGATGAGCAAGATCTCCGAGGTACTGCTGTCACCCTAGATGTAGCCAGTCGTCTTAAAGTTCCGAAGTTATTTCTAGTTGTCAACAAAATTGTAGACAGATATAATTTTGGCGAACTTCGTCAACAAATTGAATCTACTCATAAAATACCTATTGTCGGGATGATGCCGGATGCTTCTGATATGCTCCAACTGGCAAGCAAAGGTCTTTTTGTTCTGAAATACCCAAACCACCCAATTTCTCTAGTGTTAAAACAGATAGCAGAACAAATAGATCAACAAGATTCTGACTATGCTCCGAATGATAGCTGCGATCTTAAACCTTTTATAATGGAGTGTGTTTAGCGTGGAATAAGTAACCTGGTGCTAAAATAAGGGAGAATTTTTATGAGTAAAAGGCGATCGCCACAACTATCTATGAATTCTTTAGAATTCTCTAGCAGGGTGTTAGCTGACTCTGGTGCTAGTGTCGAGGAAATTCAAGAACTGCTGGCTTACAATCAAAATAAATTTAGTCATGTTTATCATCGGAAAACTTTGCCCAAAGAATCTGAGCCTCACCTAGAGGTTTGGCGACAATACATGACTGAATCTCACCAGATTGGCGTGTATGCAGTCCTTAAAGCTCATTTAGTTCAGTTTCAGTTTCCCATTAAGCAAGGCATCAGTCAAACGCCAGATTATCGCCAAGCTACCCGGCAAGGTAAGTTAGAAGAAGGGATGTCGTTAAAAACGGGCTTAACTTTCAACCAACCGGAGCGATTATCCCTGATCCTTTATGAAACCCTAGCGGGGTCGATTCCTGTCATTATTGCGGATGATCGCAATGACTTTATAACTTTAGTTCAAGCACTGACAAAAGGCAATGAACCCTATCTCGTACCGGAGTCAATGGGAGCTTGTATGGTGGGAAACTATAATAACTGGGAGAGAATACGCCAGTATAAAGCACAATGGATAGATCGCAATCCCCACCGTTGTGATGAGACTGATTGGCAGTTGGAATTCCAACACCTTATTCTCAAAAAAGAATTGTATCAAGATCGATTCATTATCTTAAGTACAGGCAACTATAGCAATGTAAGTGCTCAGCAATTAGGACTCACAGAGAGTCAGTGGCTAGAACTATCCTTGAAAATTCGCTTAGAACATGAATGTACCCACTATATTACGCGGCGGTGGTTCGATTCAATGCAGAATAATCTATATGATGAATTAATTGCAGATTATCGGGGTATCGTGGCGGCTCTAGGATATTACAATGTCGATTGGTTTTTGCACTTTGTCGGATTAGAATCCTTTCCTGCATATCGTTCAGGCGGTAGACTAGAAAACTATAAAGGGAATCCAGCTTTATCCCCAGGAGCGTTTAAAATTTTACAGAAATTACTTAAAACAGCCGCAGAAAATCTAGCCCGATTTGAGCAGCAATACATAAAACAGCCAAGGAATTCAGTACAAGAAACCGCACTGTTGTACGCTTTGACCAGCCTTCGACTTGAGGAATTAGCTTCAACTCAGGCTATGGGACTCCTGAATAGAGCTATGGAGGAAATCCGAGAGGTAGGAGTAGGGATTTAATCGCTAGTTGTCGACAAAATAAAGATATGCTAAACTAAAATGAATGTTAATGGTTGAGTTACCCTATGAAAAACGTACTACTCCAACAACTAAATAATAGTGATTTTCAATGGCTAAAAACCCATGGAAATCGTCAGCAAATTCCAGCGCAAACTGTATTGGTTGAGCAACATCATCCAGTCAATAACTTTTATATCATTCTTCAAGGGGTTCTTGTGGCTACAATGACTAAAAACCCAAACCGCATGGATCGGGTTTTTGCAGCCTTAGAAGAAGAGCAAGAATTAATGCAAGAAATTACTCGTTTTGAGACGGGAGAAATGTTTGGAGAAATATCTTTTTCTGAAACTAGCCCCTCAATTACTACCGTCAAATCCCTAGATAACGTCTTGGTTTTGGTCGTACCTGCTAAGCAATTACGAGACAAACTAGAGCAAGATCTAGGTTTTGCTGCACGGTTTTATCGCGCTAGTGCTATATTGCTTCTAGACCGTTTTAATTACCTAGTTCAACTTTTTTTGACTGATAAAATTGGACAAATTCCTCCCTTACAAGATGTCCCTCTGATTTTTGGAGAACTTAGTGATAGTGATGTTGACTGGATGATATCTTCAGGTCAATTAGAAGAATTGAAAGCCGGTGAAATTATAATTTCGGCTGGACGACCTGTAGAAAACCTTTATTTTATCACCCAAGGAACGATTTCTGTATTGGTTTCTGAAGAAAGAAAAAACCCTTTGAGTAATATTTTTGCAGCCCTTGAGAATGATCAAGAAACCCAAGAATTGCTGCAGCGAGAAATTGCACAGATGGCCAAAGGTAATCTCGTAGGAGAGTTGGCCATTCTTGACACACATCTTTCTTTTTTGACCTATGTAGCTTTAGAAAATTGCACCGTTTTAAAAATACCTCGACAAAAATTTCTGCTCAAACTAGAACAAGATGTAGGAATGGCTGCTCGCTTCTATCGAGTTGTTCTTATGCTTTTATCTCAGAGGTTACAGAACCTGAGTAGTCGCCTAGGCTATGGCAGAACTGAGTATAAAGTCGGGCAAAGTCTCTCAGAGGATAGAGTATATGAAGATGAGATCGATGTAGCCAGCATGGATAATCTCACCCTAGGGGGGGC
Source organism: Microcystis sp. M44BS1 (assembly GCF_020244875.1). NCBI lineage: Bacteria > Bacillati > Cyanobacteriota > Cyanophyceae > Chroococcales > Microcystaceae > Microcystis > Microcystis sp. M44BS1. The sequence goes on along the minus strand of NZ_JADBVM010000264.1, from coordinate 20,619 downwards.
GAGACTTGATTGGATGCTAAAACGATTAAAGTTGAAGGCAAATTAAACTTAGACATTAATTAGTATTTCATTTCCTCACAATTTATATTTAGGACAAGATTATGCCAGAGCCAAAAGACGGTTTATTTCGTCAGGAATCTCTAGAAAAACTCTCATCTCCAGAGCGACTTGACGAACTCATGGAAGTAGTTAATCCTAGGGCTTGGTTGTCTTTGACAACGATAGGAGCCTTGATAGTGGCTACATTAATCTGGAGCATTTTAGGAAAAATTCCCCTTAACATTAGTGGTACAGGTGTATTAATTCAACCACGACGATTAGTTCAGCTACAGTCTTCAACTCAAGGTCAAGTTTTAGAAATATATATTAAACCCAATTCCATCCTTAAGAAAAATCAAATAATTGCAACAGTTGACCAATCTGCTCTCAAGAAACAACTTCAGCAACAACAAGAAAAATTGGCTCAACTGCAAGGACAAAATCGGCAGACAACGGAGTTACAAAAAGAGCGAATTGCTCTAGAAAAACAAAATCTAATTGCACAGAGAATGAATTTAGAGCGGAGCTTACAACGAGAAAAAATTTCCTTGGATCTACGCCAAAAAAATCTTGATTCTCTGGTTAATCTGCGAAAAAACTACCAAAACATTTTAGATGAATTTCCCCAAATAGCCCAAGACGTTGAAGAAAAAACCTTCCAAGCTATTCAAGCCAAAGAAAATAGTTTAAGAAGTCAAATTCAACAATATGAAGAATTGCTACCCAAGCTCAAACAAAGAAGTGTGAATATAAAAAATCTTTTAGATAAAAATTTAATTACTGAAGATGTATATCTAACAGCAGAAAGAGATTATTATAGCTCTCTCACTCAAAAATCAGAAATAGAAACCCAATTGAAACAAATTAGATTAGATCGGGCGAATACCCAAGAGAAAAAACTACAAAATCGTGATCGCGTTAGGGATCTAGAAAATCAAATCAAAGATACGGATGTAAAAATACTTAATGTGGAACGTGAGTATCGACAAAGTCTTAATATGATCGATGATTTCAAAATAAAAATCCAGGGAATTCAAGTTGAAGAAGCCAAACTTAATCAACAGGAAAAAGAATCATTAATCGATAAAACCAACAATATTGCTGAAGTGAAGCGAGGTATTGCTGAACTGCAAAAATCCATCTTAGATAAAAGTGAAATTTTGAGTCCCTACGAAGGAAAAGTATTAGAAGTAAATATTGTTAGCGGTCAGGTGATAAATGCAGGCAGCAGGATTGCTTCCCTTGCCACTAAAAAACCAGATAGCCCTTTAGTCGCTATTGCCTATTTTCCCGATAAAGATGGCAAACAAATTCAGAAGGGTATGCAAGTTCAAATAACACCCAGTATGATTAAACGGGAACGTTATGGGGGAATTTTGGGAAAAGTGACTGAAGTTTCCCCTTTTTCCGTAACAACTGAGGATATCGCTACTATAGTCGGCAATCCTGAATTAGCTCAGAGCTTGAGCGGGCAGCAACCCCGCATTCAAGTGATTGCTGAGCTTGAAAGGGATTCAAACAACATTAACAATGGCTACAAGTGGTCTTCATCAAAAGGTCCTGTTCTTGAACTATCGGGTGGGACAACCGCACAAATCCAGATTCAAGTGGGAGAAAGAAGACCGATCAGCTATGTTATTCCGATTCTCCGTTCTTTGACAGGTCTTAATTAGGGCTGGCTGAATAAATCTAAAAACCTTGTTGGGTAAGACTTTTAGACCTTTTGTCAATCAAAAAGTGCCAATCATTGGAGTGATCGGGGCAAACATTTAGGCACTTTTTCCCTGAAAATTAGGTAATTGGCCACCTCAAAACTGGTAAAACCCCACACCCCACACCCCACACCCTGCCCCCACGAAAAACTTTTTGCCGCAAACCCTAATTAAATAAAAAGATGCTCAGCCAGTTAAAGACTCAATTGTTACGATTCCACAAGCAGCGGCGTACCCGTACTCCCACCCTGTTACAAATGGAGGCTGTTGAATGTGGAGCAGCGGCCTTGGGGATTATTCTAGGTTATTATGGCAAAATCGTCCCTTTAACCGAACTGCGTCGAGAATGCGGTGTGTCTCGAGATGGCACTAAAGCCTCTAATGTCCTCAAAGCAGCCCGACTGTATGGACTAGAAGCCAAAGGGTTTAGAAAATCTCTCGACTCGGTTAAAGAATTGCAACCTCCCTATATTGTCTTTTGGCAGTTTGATCACTTTCTGGTCGTTGAAGGAATACAAGGAGATAAAGTCTATCTTAACGATCCGGCTGTCGGTCCGAGAACTATCTCAGCCCAGGAATTTGATTCGGGTTATACAGGTGTGGTCTTGGTGATGCAGCCGGGGACACAATTTAAGAAGGGAGGCAAAAAAAAGAATATTCTCGAAACTTTAACATCTCGCTTACAAACCTCTCAGCAAGCTCTTTTGTTTTGCCTATTAGCGGGATTGTTGCTAACAATCCCACGTCTAGCCATACCTGCTTTTACTCAAGTTTTTACGGACGATTTGCTCATAGAAAACCGCTACGAATGGCTTCGTCCTCTAATTTTGGGAATGTTAATCACTACCGTATTACAAGGACTTTTAGCTCGTTTACGTCTCCTCTACTTACGACGATTGTTGATCAAGCTCTCTGTCTCAATGTCAGGACAGTTTCTTTGGCATACACTGCGTTTACCCATCGGATTTTATGCCCAACGCTATGCGGGGGAAATTAGTAGTCGAGCTCAACTCAACGACCATATAGCAACCATCCTCTCAGGAAAACTAGCCACAACCGTTATTGATACCTTTATGGTTGTCTTTTATGCTTTGTTAATGGCTTTCTATGATTGGGTACTGACAGTAATTACTATTATTTTTGCCGCCTTAAATTTCTTAGCATTACAGACTTTATCTCGCAATCGCATTGATACCAACATCAGAGTTTCTCAAGAAATTGGCAAAGTTTTCGGCGTTGCTATTGGGGGAATTCAATCGATCGAAACCGTAAAAGCAAGTGGGTTAGAATCAGATTTATTTACAAAATTTGCTGGCTATTACACTAAAAGCCTTAACTCTCAACAGCAGTTAGCGTTGGCTACCCAGATTCTCAATGCTTTACCTGCACTATTGACAGCCCTTGCTACCAGCTTAATCCTCTTGATTGGAGGCTGGCGGGTGATGGCGGGTAGCCTCAGTATTGGTATGTTAGTCGCTTATCAATCTCTGACTAATGAATTTCTCAAGCCGATTAATGATTTAGTCAATTTTGGTAGCACTTTACAAGACTTAGAATCCGACCTAATGCGTCTGGATGATGTGTTAGAAAACCCCATCGATCCCATAGCAAAATCTGCCCAATCAGAAGATGCGGCTGCCTCAGTTACAGTTAATAGAATCTCTTTTCGTTTATCTGGAAAATTAGAGTTGCAAAATCTAACTTTCGGCTACAGTCGCTTTGATCCCCCACTCATTGAAAACTTGAGTATTACTTTACAACCCGGACAAAGAATCGCCCTAGTGGGGGGCAGTGGATCAGGGAAATCAACGGTGGCTAAATTGATCACAGGACTCTATCCAATTTGGTCAGGGGAAATCCTTTTAGATGGTATCGAGCGAAGCCAAATTCCTCGATCTATCCTCGCTAATTCTTTAGCTATGGTAGAACAGGAGATATTTTTATTCGCAGGAACGATCAAGGAAAATCTAACCCTTTGGGATTCAACGGTTCCCGATGCTGATTTATTTAAAGCTTGTCAAGATGCAGCTATTCATGAACTGATTCTTAACCTTCCAGGTGGCTATAACAGCCAATTAAGTGAGGGAGGAATGAACTTGAGTGGCGGACAACGCCAAAGATTAGAAATCGCTAGGGCATTGGTGAGAAATCCAGCTTTGCTGGTCTTAGATGAGGCGACAAGTGCTTTAGACGCAGAAACTGAGTTGATCATCGATCGCAATCTGCGGCGTAGAGGTTGTTCTTGTATTCTTGTCGCTCATCGACTCAGTACTATTCGAGACTGTGACGAAATTATTGTTTTAGATAAGGGGAAAGTGGTACAACGGGGAAATCATGAACAATTGCGCTCTCAAGAGGGAATCTATACTCGTTTAATTAGTACAGAAAGAACAAAGGATAACGTCAATGAGCAAGTCTAATTTAGAGCAAGAGCCAAAATTTACTCAACTCCATAGCAATGAATCTCTCCTGTTAGATTGGCCGGACACAGTCTGGGTGGTGCGTTCAGGAGCGCTACTCCTATTTGCACTGCAACTGGAAGCATCTCAGCTTACCAAGACTCGCTCCTATATGTTTACCATTCAAGCCGGGGAAGCTCTTTTTGGTTCAGAATTAGTCAGAGGCATTTCCCCAGAACAACAATGGGGAATTTTAGCGATCGCTCTCGAAGAAGCGATCTTGGAAAAACTGACGTTGAGAGATTTAGCTGAGCAAATCAGTCATGGCGATTCAGCCGCCCGAATGCTTTTACAAGGCTGGCTGAACCATATTAGTCAATGGCTCGCTCAAAAACCTAGCCCTTTTTCCTTACCAGCCGAGAGAATTTATATTCAAGATACACATTTTTTATCCTTGCTGTCCGGCCAGGGATTGATGCTTCTTGCCAAAAGAGAAGAGGAAAAAAATATTCTTTGGATAAAAGTAAATCAGGGTAGTATGTGTTGGATGGGCTGTGAAGCCTTGAAACTAGAAGCAGGTTCACCCATGATTCCTTTGGCTTCAGATCTATGTTTAGCCGCAGAAACAACAACTGAAGTTTATACCTGTCTGACGGAAGACTTAGAAAACCTAGAAGATTTACCAAAAAGTTTGGCTCAGGTACACCGCTATTGCCTCTACTACTTTAGCCTGGTCAAAGAACTGGAAACAGAAAATGAATTTAGCCGCTTTCAGCAAAGAGAACAACTTAACCGTAGGGCCCTGCAAAGCTCTATGGGAGAGTTGATGTCCGTTTTGCAACCCCAAAAAGCTGACCTTTGGCCACTTAGCTCCCCCCTACTGATAGCCGCCGGAGCAGTCGGACGAAGTTTAGGAATTAAGGTTTTACCCCCGGCTCGTTCAGAAGACATCCATCGAGTCAAAGATCCCCTAGAGGCAATCTCTCGAGCCTCCCAATTCTCCACTCGCCGAGTGCATCTAGTTCATAATTGGTGGAAGGGAAACTATGGAGCGCTATTAGCTTACCTAGGTAGCAATCAAAGTCCAGTCGCTTTATTGCCCGACGAAAAGCATCACTATGTCTTGTTTATTCCCGAATCCCATCAACGCATTCCGGTGACGGCTACAGTGGCCGCTAACCTAGCTCCCGATGCCTATATGTTTTATCGGCCTTTGCCGATATTACTGAAAAATGTCTGGGAAATTTTCTATTTTGGCATTAAAGGTCATCAGCAAGATCTACTCTGGCTCATCTTACTTGGATTAGTAGGTAGCCTCCTGGGAATGGTTACGCCACAAGCAACGGCAATTTTAATCAATAATGCTATTCCTGATAGCGATCGCCTTCTCTTGGGACAACTGGGTTTAGCTTTAATTGCGGCAGCCTTTGGTAAATCTATCTTTGGTTTAGCCCAAGGAATTATAACCATACGGATAGAAAATGTAGCCGATAGTAATTTACAGCCTGCGGTGTGGGAGCGACTCCTCAAACTTAGCCCCAGCTTTTTTCGCAAATATGCCTCCGGTGACTTATTAAATCGTCTGATGGGAATCAGTCAAATTCGCCGAGAATTGAGTGGAGCAACGCAACGCACGTTGTTGAGTGCTGTATTTTCTCTAATTAACCTCGCCTTGATGTTTGTTTATAGTGTTCCCTTAACTTTTATTGCCATCGGTTTATCTATTCTCGTTGCCCTAATCACCTTCGTATCGAGTAAACAGATTATTCAAAAACAACGATTACAAGAAAACATTGATGGTCAAATTACTGGGTTAACAGTAGAACTGATTAATGGGGTGGCTAAACTCCGCGTTGCTGCCGCCGAACAAAGAGCTTTTGCTGCTTGGGCAAAACAATATAGTCAAAGAATCAAATTGCAAGCCAGCATCAAGCGCCTTGATGACAGTGTAACGGTTTTTAATGAAGCCCTTTCCTTAATCAGTTCAGTATGGATATTCTGGTTTGCAATTCTCTTTATTCAAATGGGTGAAGCTCAGGGGGCAGCCGCTACGGCTAAACTGACGGTAGGAGGATTTCTCGCCTTTAATTCGGCCTTTGGCACTTTTTTAGGGGGGACAACAGATTTGAGCAATACCTTAACTGATATTTTGGGGATTGTTCCTTTATGGGAGAGAATTCAGCCAATTTTAACATCTGCCCCTGAGTCAGATCCTACTAAAGCAGATCCGGGTCGTTTAACAGGACAGATAACTTTAAGTCATGTCACCTTTCGCTATCGAGAAGATGGGCCATTGATTCTAGAAGATGTGAGCATTTCCATTGAACCTGGGGAATTTGTGGCGATCGTTGGACCGAGTGGCAGTGGAAAATCTACTATTTTTCGTTTATTGTTAGGCTTTGAAACGGCTCTCAGCGGCACGATTTATTATGATGGACAGGATTTAGCTGGCTTGAACATTCAAGCAGTTCGACGGCAATTGGGCGTTGTTCTCCAGAATGTTCGTATTTCTGCCGGATCGCTATTTGACAATATTACAGCAGGGGCTTTGGTTAGCTTGGAAGAAGCTTGGGAAGCTGCACAAATGGCGGGTTTTTCAGAAGATATCAAACAAATGCCCATGGGAATGCATACTGTAATTAGCGAGGGGGGAACTAACCTTTCCGGTGGGCAAAAACAAAGGCTTTTGATTGCGCGGGCCTTGGTAATGAAACCCAAAATTATTTTGATGGATGAAGCTACCAGCGCTTTAGATAATCAAACCCAATTGATCATTACAGAAAGCTTAGATAGGTTGAAAGCTACTCGCGTCGTCATTGCCCATCGTCTGAGTACCATTCACAATGCTGATAGAATTTATGTAGTTGAAGGTGGGCGCATAGTTCAAATCGGGACATTTGACCAATTGGTTAGTCAAGAAGGATTATTTGCCAGATTGGTAGCCAGACAGTTGGATTGAACGAAAGCACTCTACCTCCTCATCCTCACGGCGTGATTTATCTAAAAATGTCGAGGTGAAGACCCTCGCTACTCACTTTACATGACTTTCTCTGAGTTCTTTGATTGTTAGAGTCCTGAATTTATCTGAACTTTTCCCGATTGGCAAGCCTTTTGACCGAGGTTACTATTGTCAGTGTGAATCAAGAAAAGATTGAATCACCCACAGACTTAAGGAGAACACAGTCATGAGTCAACCAGATGTCGAAAGATTTTATGAAATTGCTCGCAATAGCGAAGAGCTTCAAGCTATGTTAGGCGCAGCCGAAGATCGCGACAGCTTTGTCGAAACCGCCGTCAGACTAGGACAAGAAAATGGCTGCAACTTCACTCTTGACGAAGCTAATGAGTTTCTTAACACCAAGAAGGGAGATGCGGAACTGAGCGAACAAGAGTTAGAAGCTGTAGCTGGTGGTCGCCGCCGCCCTTGTAACTTAGGGACGCGACTCACTGTTTGTATCATTGTTAGCCGCAACTGCTGGGTTGCTACTTGTTAGAATCCGGTTTCTGGAAACCTCGAAAAATACCTTGCTGAAAAAGATCAACACTTTTGGTGCTTTCTTGGCAATAGGTACAGTTAATCGAGGTTTCCCTTATTAGGGTAATACCAAATCCGCTTTTCAAAGTAGCGTTTCTGTAGGGGAGCAAGGAGAACACAGTCATGAGTCAACCAGATGTCGAAAGATTTTATGAAATTGCGCGCAATAGCGAAGAGCTTCAAGCTATGTTAGGCGCGGCTGAAGATCGCGACAGCTTTGTCGAAACCGCCGTCAGACTAGGACAAGAGAATGGCTGCAACTTCACTCTTGACGAAGCTAATGAGTTTCTTAACACCAAGAAGGGAGATGTGGAACTGAGTGAACAAGAGTTAGAAGCTGTAGCTGGCGGTCGCGGTCGCCTATGTAACAACACGCTAATCATTTGTGGACGCACGAATGCAAATGCAAATGTGATATAAATGTGAAGTAGAGCCACGTCCAGCATAAATGAGATGCTCCCGTCTGTATCATTGTTAGCAATCTTACAGATGCTACTTGTTAAAATCAGCTTTCTGGAAACCTCGAAAAATACCTTGCTGAAAAAGATCAACACTTTTGGTGCTTTCTTGGCAATAGGTACATTTAATCGAGGTTTCCCTTATTGGTCTAATACCATTTTTCATAAGTAATGGCAGAGATGGTTAATCGCCCTCACCCCTAACCCCCCACCCCCCCGATGTCGGGGGGGCAAGGGGGGGTAAGATACCTGCCAAGAATAAAGAAAAATGGTATAATACCAAATCCGCTTTTAATTTTTATCAGATCGAAGATTAACATTGTATGCAACAGAATGGTTAATTATTCATTAACTGAATTGAAGGGGTTGGCTTGGCTTCAATATTTGGCAATGACCTTTCCCTCTTATCAACCTGCTTTACAAAGTGTGCAGTTTGATGACTCTATTATTGCCATTGGCGCAAGTGTTGAGCAAAAACCAGTTGGCTTAGGTCTGGCTAGGCTGTACCCTGAAGAAGAAGCAGCTATCATCCTCTCCATCTTTGTTGAATCCCCCTATCGTTGTCAGGGGATTGGCACAGCCTTACTCGCGCATTTAGAGCAGGTGTTTAAGCAACGAGGTTGTCGGTATGTTGAATTAGTTTATACAAGCGACCAAACGACAACTCCGGCTTTAGAACATATACTGAGAAAAGAAGGTTGGACACCGCCAGAGTTACGGGTGTTAATTTGTAAAGCGATGCCAGCGCAGATGATTCAAGCATCCTGGGTACACAAATATAGTTTACCTGCTGGTTTTACAATCTTTCCTTGGTCTGATTTAACGGAAGTAGAACGAAGTAGCATTTTAGAAAAACAAAATACTCAGGCGTGGTATCCAGAAGTTCTTTCACCTTTTTTAGAGGAAGACAAAATCGAGCCACTCAACAGTTTAGGACTTCGTTATCAAAAAGAAGTCATCGGCTGGATGATAACCCATCGTCTTGCACCAGATACAATCCGCTACAGTAGCTTTTTTGTCAAGAAAGAGCTACAAAAGGTCGGGCGTGGCATTCCTTTGTTAGCCGAGTCGATTAAAATCCAGTATAGTAGCCATATCCCCTACGGAATGTGGACAGTAGCCAAGGATAATCCAGCCATGTTGAGTTTTGTTAAACGGCGAATGGCAAGCTATATGATGTCAATTAAAGAGTCTAGAGGTGTTTCTAAAGTGTTATAGTAAGTTATCTGATGAAAATTAAAAGAAGGAGGCTTTTTTTGTGAGCGCCAACCCATCTGATTTAAAACCCGAATTAGCTAAGATCGTCAGTCAAGCTACGTTTATTTCTGAACGTCTCAGTCATCAAACAACATCGACTATCTCAAGCCCATTTAATGAAGAGATAGCAAATACTCGTTTCAATCATTGGTGTAAAGTCAGTGCCTCTGGAGATTGGGATAAATTTTACAAACGTCTGGAGTGGAATGGTTGGTCGTGCGATACAGTTTTGCGAGTACTTGGCACAGAATTAGAACCTGAAACTCATTCCTTACCCAGTTGGGCTTTAACCCTAGCTGAGATTATAGAAACAGTTGCACAATTAAACCAAGAAAATCTCAAATCGTTTCCTAGAGATCCTAATGATCCTAAACCCTTTGAAGATGTTTTTTTACCTTTGGTTCTGGTTGGAAGACAAAAACTTCTTGCTCGCTTAGGAGTAGAATCATTATCTGACGAAAATTTGCCTTTAAAACGATTGGAGGAATCTGCTTATCTAAGTCTAGAAGATGGTCTTTACCAAAGACTTTTTTATCTTTTAGTAAAAACTTTAGATTTTGAGTTTTCTCATTCTCGTCCCCTCGGGAAAAACTTGCTCAATTTAATAATTCCGAACAATAAAACTACATCAGGTAACAAAAAATATCTAGCTTTTGTTGATAAATTATTATCAGATGGATTCTTGGGTTTTTTTCAAAAATATCCCGTATTAGGTAGGTTTATTGCAACCACTATTGATTTTTGGGTTGAGTCAACGGCAGAATTTCTAGAAAGACTGGAAAATGATTTATTAGAAATTAAGGGAGAATTTTCCCAGATAAATGATTCGATTGATTCTAAAATATCAGAAAATCAGCTAGGAAAAATTAAAGAAATTAAGCCGGACTTGTCTGATCTTCATCATCAAGGACGTTCTGTGATCGTGCTAACTTTTGCCTCGGGGCTAAAGTTAGTTTATAAACCGAAAAAAATAGGGGTTGACATAGCTTTTAACCAACTTTTATCTTGGTTAAATCAACAATTAGAAAACTTAGAAAGTTCTGCACAATCTCCCCTGAAAATTCTTCGGATTTTAGATAAACAAACCTATGGATGGAGCGAATACATTGAACAAAAACCTTGTCAAGATACCGCCGCTGCTAAACGTTTTTATTTACAGGCGGGAAGATTGTTATGTTTGTTATATTTTCTAGGAGCAAATGATTTTCACCACGAGAATTTAATTGCCTACGGCGATCAACTGGTGATGATTGATCTAGAAACAATCATGCACCATGAAGCTAAATGGATGGAAGATTCGGAAGATGAAACAGCCGGAGAAGCAGCGATGAATCAATTGTCTGATTCAGTCTTACGCACGGCATTGTTACCGACTTGGGAGTTTAATATCGACACTTCTGTCGCTTATGATGTTAGTGGATTGGGTAGTATTGATATTCAACCTATGCCGGTACCATTTCCTGTCTGGAAATCGATCAACACCGACGATATGTATTTAGCACAGGAGAAAATAGATAGACCTCTGCAAGCTAATGTTCCTATGCTTAATTCACAGCCACTTTACCCGAATGATTATCTAAAAGAATTGATTACAGGCTTCGAACAAGTATACCGTTTCTTGATTGAACAGAAGGAAAACCTATTAGCAGCAAATGGACCTTTATCGCCATTCCAGACACAGGTAGTCAGATTTCTGTTCCGTTCCACCAAAGTTTATGGGGCTGTTCTCAATAAGACGCGAGGGGCAGAATTTCTCAAACATGGACTAGAGTGGAGTATTGAAGCAGATATCTTGAGCCGGGCTTTTCTCAATAACCAAAATCAACCTCAAGCTTGGCCTATTCTAGAGATGGAACTTCAAGCCATCTCCTTAGGAGATGTTCCCTATTTTAGTGCTGCTACGGTAAGCGATGACCTCAACTTAGGTGGTGAACAGACTATACCGGAGTATTTTAAAGGATCATGTTTTAATCAAGTTGAACAACGATTAAAACGGATGAATGAAACTGACTTAGCTCAACAATCTAGAATTATTCAGTTGGCCTTTCAGTCAAAAATTACTGGAAGTTTCTCCTCAGAAAGAAGCAAAATTGAGTCTAAAAATCAGGAAGAAATTACTAAGACTCTGTTGACTGACGACCAGTTTGTTACCAAAGCAATAGAGATTGCTCAAGAAATCGAAGACCAGGGAATTATTGGTTCTGATGGTAGTCTTTCTTGGATTAGTTTAGCTTTTGTTCCGAAAGCAGAGAGATTTCAGCTACAACCTTTGGGAGAAAGTTTCTATGATGGCAATTGCGGTGTTGCTGTCTTTTTTGCCGCCTTAGCTCGTGTGACAGGTGATAGTAAATTTGAGAATTTAAGCCTTAAGTCTCTTCAATCTTTAGAAAGCTTCTTACAAAATGCGGATGCTGAGGCAATCAAAATTTTTGCCGATAACTTTGGCATCGGCGGCGGCGTAGGACTGGGGGCGATTATTTATTGTCTCGTCAAAATCCGACAATTTCTCGATTTACCCCATCTCTCTCAAGAAGCACAAAAAGTTGCTCAATTTATGAGCCAAGAGATTATTGATAAAGATACTAATTTCGATATAGTTAAGGGTGCTGCTGGGACAGTTTTATCCCTTTTAGCTCTTTATCAGGATACGGGGACAAATTTTGTTTTGGATAAGGCTCAAGCCTGTGGTCAACATCTGCTGAAATTTTGTGATTTGCGCTATAACGAGAAATCAGATACCTATAAACCATTGACTGGCTTCTCTCATGGGGCCGCCGGAATTGCCTATGCACTTTTACGACTCTATGAGGTGACTCAAGACCAGGCTTATTCAAGGGGCGCACAACAGGCGATCGCCTATGAAAATAGCAAATTTCTTCAAGAATTTGGGAATTGGCGTCAAATCATCCCCACTGAGGAGCCTTCTGCTGCACCAGTGTTTTGGTCAACTTGGTGCTATGGAGCTCCTGGTATTGGTTTAGGACGTTTAGGCGGTTTATCTAGCTATAAAACTGACGAAATTCTGGCTAATATTGAAGCGGCTCTCAAGACAACCCAAGAGACTCCCTTGCAGCAAGTGGATCATTTGTGCTGTGGCAATTTAGGTCGCTGTGAAGTTATGTGGGTCGCTGCACATAAACTTTCTCATCCGCAATGGTACAGTGCGGCTCAAGAATTAGCAAGTCGAGTCGTCAATCGAGCTTCTCAAACAGGCAAATATGAACTATTTGCTGATTTGCCGACATCCGTGTTTAATCCCTGTTTCTTTCAGGGTTTGTCTGGTATTGGCTACCAATTTCTGCGTCTGGCTCATCCTGAGTCTTTACCTTCTGTATTACTTTGGGAGTGAGCAGTCTATCTTAATAGGGGGGAATTAAATTCATCATGCCGACTAACTTTAATTCTAATGAAGCGATCACCTAACCTTCTGTATTACTTTGGGAGTGAGCAGTCTATCTTAATAGGGGGGAATTAAATTCATCATGCCGACTAACTTTAATTCTAATGAAGCGATCACCTATAGTGTTGCCTTAGTCATCATTGGCTTGGTAATATTAATCGGCTTATGGTTGCCAGATTTTTTGCATAAAGATTGAGCGCGTAATATATGTGGTGCAAGAGGCTAAGTATTTATACTTATTGTATGGTCAAGATTTTTTCAGTATCATTTAACTAGGACACTAGAAAAACTGGCTTCTTTTCTAAGGGGCAATAGCTTATGAATCTTGAAGAAGCCTTGGGTTTGGCTGAGAACTTAATTTTTCAGCGATCTGGCCAACATTTGAGCGATCTTGAACGGTTAATTTTTCAGGCATCGTGGACTGAAAATCGGCTTTCCTATGAAGAAATTGCTAAGACTTACAAATATTCGCCCAATTACCTCAAACAAGATGTGGGCCCTAAACTATGGAATCGTCTGTCTGAAGCCTGTGGAGAAAAAGTCAAAAAAAACAATTTTCGATCTGTTTTAGAAAGACATAAGGCTAAATTCCTTGATATTACCCCAATTAAAGACTCGGACAAGCCAATTTTACCGACTTATCCCCTATCGCAGCCAAAATTAGGGCAAGATTGGGGTGAAGCCCCAGAAATCTCGGTATTTTATGATCGTCAAGAAGAAATTGCTACCCTTAAACAATGGATTATTGGGGAACGAGTTCGTTTAGTTGCACTGTTCGGAATAGCCGGAATTGGGAAAACCTATCTCTCAATTCAGTTAGCCAAGGAAATTCAGGGCGATTTTGATTGGGTTATTTGGCGTTCCTTGAGTCAAGTTATGTCAATGAGAAAACTTCTACTTGATATTTTGTCAATTATCGATCAAGATCAAGAAAACAAAGTTTTAGTAAGTGTTGATGACCAAATTTCCCTATTAATTGAGCATTTCAGACAACAACGCTGTCTGGTCATTTTAGATAATTGTGAATCAATTATGTCCAGTGGAGTTCAGGTAGGATCTTATCAAGATGGTTTTCAAGAATATGAAAATTTCTTCAAACGAATAGGGGAGAGTTCCCACCAAAGCACTTTAGTAATTACCAGTAGAGAAAAACAAAAAGAAGTTTCTTTAATGCAAGGGGAAACTTTGCCAGTTCGCTCTTTAGAGTTAAACGGATTAAGTGTCCCAGCTAGTCTTAAGTTAATTCAGCTAAAAGGCTGCGACAGTCAATCTCAATCTGACTCCCTCATGTTGATTGAAAAATATGGTGGAAATCCTCTCATTCTTAAATTAGTTTGTGGAATTATCAAAGATTTATTTAATTGTAATATTAGTAGTTTCTTGCAAGAAGAAACTTTTTTTGTTGATGAAATATCAAATTTATTTGAGGAACAGTTTATTAGATTATCTGATTTAGAGCAAAATATTCTTTACCGTATAGCTTTAAATCAAGAGTCTTTACTGATCGATGCTTTAAAAGCAGAAATTTTTCCCAGTATTTCTCACCAAAATTTACTCATAACATTAAAATCCTTAACTCAGAGATGTCTAATTGAAAAATATCAAAATAAGTTCTCCTTACATCCGTCCATTAGAGAGTATTTAATTTATCGATTGATCAATCAGATCACTAGGGAGATAGAAACGGCAGAAATTAATCTTCTTAATCGCTATGCTCTTCTCAATATTCAAGGAAAAGAAAATATCAGAAAATTCCAGATCAGATTAACAATAAAACCTCTCGTTGAAAACCTATTATCTATTTATCAGACTGAAGAAAAACTTACTGAGCGATTCAAAGAAATCCTCCGCACTTGGCAAGAACATAATCCTCAAAAACTTGGATATTTAGCTGGTAATATTATTAATATTTTTGGTTATCTTAATATCGATCTAACTGGTTATGACTTCTCCCATCTTACCCTGTGGTCTAGTTATCTTCAAGATACCCATTTACATCAAGTTAATTTGGCGTATTCCGATTTGAGTAAATGCGTATTTGCCAAACAAATAACCAGTATTTTATCAATTGCCTTAAGTCCTGATGGACAAATTCTTGCCACAGGAGATGTCAACGGGGAGATTCATTTCTGGCAAGTGGCAGATAATCAACTTTTATTGAGTTGTAAAGGGCATACAGAATGGGTTCACGCAGTTGCCTTCAGTCCAGATGGCAAAATGCTCAGCAGTGCTAGTAGCGATCAGACGGTGAAATTATGGTCTGTTGAGGATGGCAGTTGTTTATACACCTTTTTAGAAAATAATCATCGCGTCTATACGGTTGCTTTCAGCCCCGACGGAAAAATCTTAGCTAGTGGTAGCAATGACTATAGTATTAGTCTCCGAAGTGTGGCTACCGGAGAATGTTTACAAACTCTGAACGGACATGAAAACACTGTTTGGTCAATCGCTTTTAGTAAAAACGGTAAAATGATTGTTAGCGGTAGCGAAGACCGTACTGTGAAGTTGTGGGATAGAGAAACGGGTCGGTGTTTGCAAACATTTAGCGGACATCGCCAATGGGTTCGCTCTGTCGCGTTTAGTCCAGATGGTCAGCGTTTAGCCAGTGGTAGTGGCGACCGCACCGTCAAAATTTGGGAGATTAACCAAGGCCAGTGTATCTTTACACTTGAAGGTCATACGGAGCGAATACGTTCAGTGGCTTTTAATCCTCAAGGAAACCTCTTGGCCAGTGGGGGAGGAGATCACACCATTAGAATCTGGGATTTAGAAGAAGGGAAATGTCTCAAAACCTTCCATGGTCATAATAATCGCCTAACTTCAGTGCTATTTAGTTCAGACGGTACTATTTTAGTAAGTGGGGGCGAAGATCGAGCCATCAGGTTTTGGGAGGTTAACACAGGCCAATGTTGGAAAACTTGGCAAGGATATGGTAGTTGGATTCAATCAGTAGCCTTTAGTCCTGATGGCAAGACACTTGCTAGTAGTGAAACACGAACTGTTAGACTATGGAAAATTGAGACGGGCCGATGGTCGAAGCTAGAAGGACATAAAGGGTGGGTCAGTTCGATCGCTTACAGTCCAGATGGAACTTTGTTAGCCACCGGGAGCAGTGATTATAGTGTTAGATTATGGGACACTAAAACTGGCCAGTGTCTAAAAACTTTATTGGGACATACTCGCTGGATTCGGACGATTACATTTAGCCCAGATGGTTTGACCCTAGCTAGTTGTAGTGGTGATGCAACGATTAAACTTTGGGATATTACTACAGGTCATTGTCGAAAAACGTTACGGGGTCACACGGGCTGTTTATGGTCGATCCAGTTCAGTCCTGATGGACTTACTCTCCTTAGTGGTAGTGAAGACAAAACAGTAAAATTGTGGGGGGTTGAAACCGGGGAATGTTTGACTACTTTTACGGGACACGGTAGCTGGGTTTTGGCGGTGGCTTTTAGCCCAGAGGGGAATTTGATCGGCAGTGGTTCTTGTGATTCTAAGATTAAACTATGGAATGTCCAAAGCGGCAAGTGTTTGGCAACCCTTCAAGGTCACGATAGTTGGATTCAGACCATTGCGTTTAATCCTCAAGGCGACATTTTAGCAAGTGGTAGTTGTGATCAGACCATTAAGCTTTGGGATATGCCTTCAGGTCGAGACCTTGCCACCTTAACAGGCCATGAAAAGTGGGTTTTATCGGTTGCTTTTAGCCCTGATGGACAATTGCTTGCTAGTGGGGGACAAGATGAAACGATTAAGCTTTGGGATCTGAAAACGGGTCGATGTTGTAAGACGATCAGAACTGAACGCCCCTATGAAGGGATGAGTATTGCTATGGTTCAGGGATTGACCGAAGCTCAAAAAAATACCCTAAAATTTTTAGGAGCGAGCGATTGACAGTGTTTATGAGTGGCAAAGTTGCTAAGTTTTAATCGATAAAATATCTTGGATAGATTTTACTTCTACTGGATAGATATCCTGTAGTTTTTTGATCAAATTAGATTCAATAAATTGCCATTGATCGCCTGGGGTATATCCACTAAATCTCGAACGACAAATATCAATTAATTTAGGCTGGATTTTATTCTCAATGAGAAAGGTGCTAAACTTCTCGATTCTTTCAAGAATTTCTGCTTGTGAAACTTTTAATGCTCGGTCTTTTTCGAGAACAGATTCCATAATAGGCCGCTGCATATAAAAGTAAGATTTACCATTTTTCTCTTTCATCTTAGCGGTTCCACCTAGCTTAATCCGAGTCGGATCATAGGGGTTATTTAAGAAAGATTCATAGGTTTCTTTACTCACTTCTATTTCCCAAACTTCTCCCGCTTGGTTATCGCAAGAAAAATAGTCTAGATCGATATCCACAACTACAGTTTTTTCTTGATTGACAAGGGAATCTGTCGTCGTGATTAATTTATTTTTTAAAGGTTTTCTATCGAGATTAAAGAGTCCCGCCTTGTTGACATCTTCGGTTACAAATAAAATTTTTCCTTCCGCATTTAAGGAAAAAACGTGATTCATGACCTCGGTTTGTTCAGTATTATGGGTTTGTCTTAACCAGTAAAGTTCATTAAAAATACCCTGATAAATACTGGGAATAATAAAATCTGCAATTCCCAATTCTGTATAAGTAAAGTTATAAATATTTTCTAAGTCACCATTGAGTGAGTTAAGAGAGTGGGATAGATTAGGCGTACCAAAGTCCGAATGTTCATCAACATGAAGTAAAAGGTTTTTGTTGGGCGGAATCCATCCGTTTAAGACAGCATAGTTCCAAATAAAAAATGCTTCGTGGTGTTCTTCCATGATTAACAAGGGAATAGCTGACATAGATTTCTCCTGTAATTAGATAATTATTCAGTTGACAGATTAGCTAAAATAACGGTCTGTGTCAAGACAGAAAAGTTCAGGTTTCTTCAGCTAATTTTTCCCACGTCTGAAGCCAGCGGCTCGTTGTAGTTGAGCAAATGAACGATTATAAGTAATAATAGCATTGATTAAATTGTTCTGAGCCCGAACTAAACGATTTCGTGCATCGAGTACTTCCGTTTGGGTATTAACCCCAAGATCAAAACGGATTTCGGCTGCTTGAAGTGCCTCTTCCGCTCGCTTGATACTTTGAGTAGCCGTCTCAATATTCCTTAATTGGGGTTGTAGCTGATAATAGGCCCTTTCTACTTCTAGGCGAATGTTATTCGCTGTTTCCGAATACTGCTGCTCGGCGATTGCCATCCCTGTGGCGGCTTGTTTCGCTCTAGAGGTTGCGGCTCCCCCGTCAAAAAAAAGCCAGTTAAAGTTTAAACCGAAAGCATAACCATCCTCAGTTCCCTTTGGGGTAAAGGGATTGGGATCTTCAGTGGCAAGGGATAATACATTATATTCAGCAAAAAGACTGAGGCTTGGTCTGATAGCAGCTAAGGCTAACTGTTGCTCGGCACCACTGCGTTGACGTTGGGCTAATCTTTGCTCTAGCTCCACGCGGTTTTTAAAAGCTAAGAGGATAGTTTCATCTAAAGGCAACTGCCATACTCCAGTTTGACTGACGGGATCAGCCGATGTCGGGGTTATCGAAGCAGGCAAATTCAAGATAGTTGCTAAATTTCGACTGGTTGTTTTTTGGATTGCCTGATTATTACGCAGTTCCTGAATGGCATTATCTAAATCGACTTGAGCATTGAGTAAATCCAACTTAGTAGCTAAACCAACATTGAGCATTAATTCGATGCTTTCAAGTCTTTTGCTTCGGTCATTGACATCGTTCTGGAAAATCAACACCTGAGCATCAGCCTGTTGTAAATCGTAATAAGCAAGAGCTACATCTAGGATTAATTGATCTTCTATCCTCGTCACTTCCAATTCATTAATTCTTAGGGTTTCTTTAGCCGAGTTAATGTTAGCCTGTCTGCCAGGAGAATAGATTTTATAAGATAATGATAGTTTTCCATCTACTGTTGTCGTGACAAAATTACTAATTTGGGAAATACTTTGTCGTGTCGATGCAATCTGATTCTGCTGTGACTGCAATGAAGTTTGAGCTTGTTGCAAATCCCTCGTTAAAAATTCTAGCTCAATGCTTTTTTGGATTTGGGTCTGTCCGGCTAATTGAGTCAGGGCTGATTGCGGGACAAAAAAAGGACTTAGAGCTTCTATTTGTTGCGCTAAATCGGGAGCTATATCGGTGGGGGGAGAGGGTACAATAATGTTGTTAATTTGGTCTAATTCCTCTTGCTTGGCATTAACCCGCCCTTGCAGAAAATTAACAAGTCCTTGGCTATTTTGTAGCTGTGTTTCAAAACCATTGAGGGTGGCGATTTGCTGTTTTTCGTTTGCCTGAGCGGCAAGTTCACCACTAGCCGATAAAACCCGCGTTGCTGTTGTAGAAAATGATAAATTAGGATACAGAGCAGCCATAGCTTCTGCTAACCCGGCACGACTTGACTCTAATTGGAGGATGGCTATTTTTAATTGCTGATTGTTCCGCTTTGCTAGTTTGATTGCTTGTTCTAAAGTAATGGCTATTAAATGTTCTTGACTTTGCTTTATGTCTTGTTCAGTTGGCAAAAGCAAGGGGTTAGGGTTGGAATTTAGCTCGGAGGGAAAACTCTGATTTTGTTTCTCCATTGGAATTTCTACAATATCATTACTAATTTTTTTCGAGTTTGTCTCAAGATAATTTTTTTTTTGCTGCAATAATTTTGGTTCAAAGTTAGTTTTTCTGCTGCTATTTTTAAGTGAATATACATCTGGAAATTGGTTTGAAAAACTTGTTTGTACAGGATTTGCTTCCGCCAATTCTACCTCTGTCAAACTCAAGATCAATATTGAAGAGTTGACTAAAATTTCTCTTAGCATCGTTTTTAGTTAGTTGTTTTGGTTTTTCAACAGATATTATATCATGCGCCAATTCAAAAATGAAACGCATCAGCCTTAAGAGTTGATAGTGAACTACTCTCAATGTCCTTGAGAGCTTCCTAAGCTAAACGGCTTTTACTTCGGATCACCGATATAGACTCCAAAAGAGTTATAGCTATTGGATCATGCAGGTTAAGCGCCGTTTAGCTTATTTCACGGGGGATTGCCTCAAGACGGACTTACGCCCAGCTTTTGGTCTTATACCAAATTTCTACTACTACCGAATCATTACCTGCCGAATCAAGAGATGGAAACAGAGGAAAAACCAGATAATTCTCAGACGCAATTAAATGAGATTAGAAATTATGTTTACCACTAAACCGATAACTACTGCTACTAAGATAAAAGAGAGGATGGAATGAAAGAGTGTCATGCGTCGCATGGCAACGCTTTCAACGGATACGTCCGATGTTTGGTAACACATGGCAATGGTAAAAGAATAATACATGAAATCCCAATAATCCACCAGTTCTTGATTGGGAAAGTCTAAACCTTTGCGGTAAGCGGATGAATCTTCTGCGGATAGTTCATCGTAGTAGAGTCTGGCATAATACAGAGCAAAAAAAGTATGTACCAGAGTCCAGGACAAAAAGATTGCTAATAGGGATAATCCCATGTGCAAATTCGTCAACAAGGGAGTCCATTGCTTCGAGTTGTTGAGCAATAAAGAAAGAGCAATTAACCCCATACCAGAAAATAGCAGCACAGCAAATAAAGTGCTAATACTCTTGGGTTCTTGCTGTTGAGACAAGCGAAAGGTATCTTCCGCAGTCGCTTTGGACATTTGCACTGCTAAAACACTCAAATAACTTAGTATCGCTAGATCGTAAGCCAAGAGAAACCGCAATTCCTGGTAAAATTCTCCCGTGATTAAATAAACGAAAATTGCCACTGTCAGCGTGAA
>NZ_JADBVM010000263.1:0-6498 GCF_020244875.1 Microcystis sp. M44BS1 | reverse complement strand
ATTTAGTCGCCTACATAGTAGCTCATTATGAACGCATACCGATGATTAGTGAACTGCGTCAGTTTCTGTCCAGTAAATTGCCTTTGTATATGGTTCCTCAAGCTTTTGTTTTTCTGGAATCTTTACCCCTTACTACTAATCTTAAGGTAGATCGTCGCGCTTTACCTGCACCCACCGCAAGTCAGGATCAAAAAACGATGATTGCACCTCGGACAGCTACAGAAAAAATTGTTGCTGAGATTTGGCAAGATGTTTTAGGGTTAAAGCAAATTAGTATTTTCGATAATTTCTTTGACTTAGGTGGCCATTCTTTAAAAGCTACCCAAGTGATTTCTCGACTGCGAGAACAATTAGCTATTAATATTCCTTTAAACTATCTTTTTTCAGAACCGACGGTAGCAGGATTATCCTCTAATTTAGACTTGAATTTATCTGATAAAATTGAGAGTGTTCAAATCCCACATTGGCAAGTTGAAATCACCTTAGACCCCTCCATTCAACCGCAGAATATTCTGACTTTCTTTCCTCAAAAACCTGCTGATATTTTGCTAACAGGAGCTACGGGTTTTCTTGGAATTCATTTATTAGCTGAATTGTTGGATAAAACAGAAGCTAATATTCATTGTTTAATTCGAGACAAAGATTTAGAACAAGCTCAAGCGAAAATTTACCAGAAATTAAAAACCTTTCAATTATGGGATGAACAGAAAAGCTCTCGTATTATTCCTGTTATTGGTGATTTATCCCAACAACGTTTAGGAATGTGTCAACCTGATTTTCTGGAATTAGCCAATCAAATTGATGTGATTTATCATAATGGAGCTTGGGTTAATGCCATTTATCCCTATTCAATACTGAAACCCACTAATGTTTTAGGAACAGCAGAAATCTTGAGATTAGCGTGCTTAATTAAAACTAAACCTGTTCATTTTGTCTCGACAACTTCTGTTTTTTCCCCCAGTTATGCTCAAGGAAACTTAATTCAAGAATCTGATCCTTTAGGTATAAATCATGGACTCAATGCTGGTTATACTCAAAGTAAATGGGTTGCCGAAAAATTAATCATGGAAGCTCGAAAGCGGGGACTTCCGATTACAATTTTTAGAGCATCTCGAATTATTGGACATAGTAAAACCGGAATTTGTAATAGAGAAGATTTGTTTTGTCGTATGATTAAAGGCTGTATTCAATTAGGAATGATTCCTGATTTTGGTGACAGTACAGACGACCTCACTCCTGTGGATTATGTGAGTGGTGCAATTGTACATTTAGCCAGTCAAGAAAGCTCTTTAGGGAAAGCATTTCATTTGTTGAATTCTCACCCAACCTTAAATCGTGAGTTATTTGATTGTGTTCGGGAAATGGGTTATCCCTTGCAGTTGGTTTCTTTTGAAAAATGGCGATCGCATTTAACAGAACAATGTAAAATTAATACAGATAACGCTTTATCTCCGGTGTTAGATATTTTTTCCGATGAAAATTTATCCGCAGGTTATTCCCCCGAGTTGGATTCTCAAAATACGGTGATGGGGTTAAAGGGTACGGCCTTTAATTTTCCCCCGATTGATCAAAAATTGTTAAAAACTTATTTTGAATATTTTACTAAAAGTGAGTTTTTAAGATAATAAATGTCGATTTAATTACAGCCATTAATCTGAATTTTACCAGCTTATCTCATTCCCCAAAAATAGGTGATCAATTTCACGAGGAAAATATTATGTTTAACTTAAAACATCAATTATATTTATTAATTTCAAAATTTTTAGAAGAACAAGAACGGATCGAAAAACATAAAAAACTTTCCGACAATGCTACATTTCACAGTTCCGTCAAATTTATCGGAAAGTGTATAAACCTTAGGGAGGATAAAAGTCTAATTCAAATTGGAGAGAATACCGTCATATTGGGTGAATTATTTTTATTTGCTCATGGTGGAAAAATAGAAATAGGTAAAAATTGTTATATTGGTGAAAAAACTCGAATTAGATCAGCTAATTCTATCAAAATTGGAAACGAAGTTATGATTTCCGATGATGTCAATATTTATGATACCGATGCTCATTCATTAAATTACATTTTAAGACAGAAAGAATTTGTGGAAGTAGTCATTTTGAATAATCTGATTAAGGATGCTAAGGATGTTGATGTAAAATCTGCACCCGTGGTGATAGAAGATCATGTTTGGATTGGATTTAATGTTGGTATTCTTAAAGGGTTTACGATTGGGAAAGGAGCAATTATTGGAGCAGGTTCTGTTGTAACAAAAGATGTAGAACCTTTTACTGTTGTTGCTGGTAATCCTGCCAAAATTATCAAACGATTATGAATCTGATTCAATTCGGTTAGTATTCATTCCTGAACTGTAGAAAATCCAGAAAATAGTAATAATATAATTTCTGATAATAATGCAGATTTTTATGGTATGCTGAATTAATGTCTAACTCAAGAGATAGACATTCAAAGTTCTAATGTCCCTCATTTTAGAGTAAGGAGAATCCTATGAATGTTGCTGAAAAAAACTCAGATAGTATAAATCTCAAAGAAGATGTCCGAACTTTCAATCAATCTCTTCAAGAATTTTTAAGATTTATTCAAGTTTATTGGTATCCTAAAGAACACCAGGATAGAGCCTTTTCACAGATTATTCGTGCCTGGGGAATGCTCGTTTTATTGTTTTTATTATTAGTGGGATTAGTAGGTCTTAATGCGTTTAATAGTTTTGTTTTTAGAGACTTAATTACCTTCACAGAAGCTAGGGATGTAGAAAAATTAACTCATCTTGTCATTATTTATGGGATTACCCTAGGTAGTATGACGTTTTTCGGAGGATTGTCCAAGTTTCTTAAACAACTAATTGCGCTGGATTGGTATCAATGGATCAATAGTAGTATCTTGCAAAAATATTTTAAAAATCGTGCTTATTATCAAATCAATTTTAAAAGAGATATTGAAAATCCAGATCAACGTTTATCCCAAGAAATTCAACCCATCACCAGAACAACGATGGACTTTTTAACAACCTGCGTCGAAAAACTCATGGAGATGCTGGTTTTTATTGTCATCCTTTGGTCAATTTCTAGAACCATTTCTATAGTGCTTCTGGTTTATACGATTATTGGAAATATTCTTGCTACCTATATTACTCAACAATTAAATAAAGTCAATAAACAACAATTAGAAACCGAAGGAACCTATAAATACGCCATTACTCATGTTCGGACTCACGCTGAATCAATTGCATTTTTTAGAGGAGAAGAAAAAGAGTTAAATATTATTCAAAGGAAGTTCAATCAGGTGATTAAAATTATCATTGAAAAAATTAATTGGGAAAGAAACCAAGAATTTTTTAACCGCGGCTACGAATCCATTGTTCAAATCTTCCCCTTCTTAATTGTTTCCCCATTATATATTAGTGGTAGAATTGAATTTGGACAAGTTAATCAAGCCAGCTATTGTTGCTATTTCTTTTCCACAGCTTTATCCGTGTTAGTCGATGAATTTGGACGCTCCGGTGAGTTTATTAATTATATTGAACGTTTAGAAGATTTTTCCCAAGCTTTAGAGGATGTAAGCGAACAAACCAACCCAGTTAATACCATTCAAGTCATTGAAGATAACAATCTAACTTTTGAGGATGTCACCTTACAAACTCCCGATGCTGCTAAAGTGATTGTTGAACATTTATCCCTGTCCGTTGAACCAGGGGAAGGTTTATTAATTGTTGGGCCAAGTGGTCGAGGAAAAAGTTCTCTTTTACGCGCTATTTCTGGGTTATGGAATACAGGGACAGGTCATTTGATGCGACCTCCCCTCGACGATTTATTATTTTTACCCCAACGTCCCTACATCATTTTAGGAAACTTGCGCGAACAGCTAATTTATCCTCAAACGACAACGGAGATGAGTGAATCCCAATTAAAAGAAATCTTACAAGAAGTTAACCTACAAGATGTTCTTAATCGCATCAAAAATTTTGATGAGGAAGTGGATTGGGAAAATATTTTATCTTTAGGAGAACAACAGCGTCTAGCCTTTGCGCGACTATTCGTTAATCAGCCAGATTTTGTGATTTTAGATGAAGCCACCAGTGCTTTAGATTTAAAAAATGAAGATCATTTATATAAACAGTTACAACAAACTGGCAAGACCTTTATTAGTGTCGGACATCGAGAAAGTTTGTTTAACTATCATCAAAGGGTTTTGGAACTTTCCGAGGATTCTACTTGGCGTTTAATGAGCATGGCAGACTATCATCCATCAACAGCGATTGCAACTCATACCAACAATGAGCAAACCGTTGATGAAACGATAGAAATTGTCTCTGAAATGAACAATCAAGACAATTTTACCCATCAAGAAATGCAAAAACTGACCAACTATAGCTTAAGTACCATCAAAAATAAAGCCAGTCGAGGTCAAACGATTATTGCCAATGATGGCATGAGCTATCGTTATGACAAAACCCTTGATATTGCCAAATGGGTGAGAGTTTAGCTTCTCAGGGAGCTTCGATTGAACTTAAAAAGGTATCTTGCCGCAGTTCGGGAACCTTCAAAGAAGATTCTCGACCGATTACATTGTGAAGTAGGTAGGCGTTAAAAGTTGTCAGACACCCCCCTTATCAAAGGGGGGATTAAGGGGGGTGCCGATCCCCCCTTATCAAGGGGGGCAGGGGGGATCGAACCTAAAATCCATTTTTAATTTAATTATAACCAGCTACTTAGCCAATTCAAGTCTGAATTGGTAGATTAAAATCCGCCTGGACTTAAATAACTGGGATTTTCCTGTAGGGAAGTATCGAAGGGATTGGGTAAATCTTGGGTGCGAATTAAAGGACCAGACTGTTGCTGTTGCATAACATCATAGTATAAAGTTTCGACCAATTTGGCATCCCGGGTAATCATATTATCGAAATAGGAACCTTGCATAAAAGTACGCCAACCCTCCCGAGAGTTGAACTGTCCTAAAATGCTGGTGTAGTCGTAGAAACGACCCGTATTGTTATTAACAGCGCGGTTAAACAAACCGGGGATATTATTAAATCCCACCGCCGTATCGGGAGAGGGGACAAGTTGCAATTGTTGGGTTTTTACCGGTGCAGGATTGGTGGCGGGTGAATTTTGGGCGATCGCATTAGACGAACTTAACCAGACTAAACCGGTTAAACAAAACAGGGGAGGAAGTAAAAACTTAGCGCGCATGGGTAAAAATCTCCTCACAGGGATAGGGTTAATTAAAAAATCGCGTCAATGGGATGAGAAAGAAATTAATACTAAGTGGGTGGATATTAAAAACCTTTAGACACCCCCCTTATCAAGGGGGGATTAAGGGGGGATCGGCACCCCCCTTATCAAGGGGGGATTAAGGGGGGATCGGCACCCCCCTTATCAAGGGTAGATCCCCCCGCCTATCGGCACCCCCCTTATCAAGGGGGGATTAAGGGGGGATCGAACCTAAAATCCATTTTTAATTTAATTATAACCAACTACTTAGCGATCGAGTCAATATATAATGACTTTTGGCTTAATTGTAACCGAAATTTTGGAGTCAATCAGGCTCCTAATTCTGAAAATATGGCTAATTCTTCGGCAGCGAATCTTGACACTGCTTCCCTGCGTCAATTCCTCCTCGATGCTCTTGTCCGTCTTGCCTATCGAGAGGGGGATTTCACCCTGTCCTCAGGACAAAAAAGCAGCTACTATATCAACGGTAAACAAGTTACCCTCAATGCTGAGGGAGCTTTAGCCGTGGGGCGTTTATTGCTGTCTCTACTGCCTCCAGATACCCAAGCGGTGGCAGGATTAACCCTAGGAGCGGATCCGATTGTCAGTGCTGTTAGTGTGGTATCTGCCTACGAAAATCGCCCTATTCCAGCCTTAATCGTCCGTAAAGAGGCAAAAGGTCACGGAACCATGGCTTATATCGAGGGGCCGACTTTAAACCCCGGGGCTGCGGTGGTTGTCCTCGAAGATGTGGTGACAACGGGGAAAAGTGCTATGGTAGCGGTAGAAAGATTACGCAATGCGGGTTATCAAGTAGATTTAATCATTGCTTTGGTGGATAGAGAACAAGGAGGGGCGGAATTTTACCAATCTCAGGGAATACAGTTTCAAGCTTTGTTTTCGATTCGGGACCTACAGGCGGCTTATCACAATAAATAGCGGCGATTGGCGAGAAACGCTCGATAACTGGGTTTTAAAAGTCGGATTGGCTCTGGGGATAAACCACAAAGGCACAAAGAACACAAAGAGGAAGACAGATTCAAGCGGGATGCTTTCATTGCCTAAACGATAAGTTAAGTAGGTAGGCGTTAAAAATTATCAGAAACCCCCCTTATCAAGGGGGGATTAAGGGGGGATCGGCACCCCCCTTATCAAGGGTAGATCCCCCCGCCTATCGGCACCCCCCTTATCAAGGGTAGATCCCCCCGCCTATCGGCACCCCCCTTATCAAGGGGGGCAGGGGGGATCGAACCTAAAATCCATTTTTAATTTAATT
>NZ_JADBVM010000262.1:0-13030 GCF_020244875.1 Microcystis sp. M44BS1 | reverse complement strand
TCACATCTTGGGAAGTGGGGAGATTTTCTCAAAACCCTTGACAAATGGCGAGACTTGCTTTAGACTTTATGTATAATGGGAATCCGTGCGCCCATATATATAGGGTTTTTGAGGGAAGATAAGAGAGAAAAAAATAGACTCCAAAACCGGGATGGGTAGGAATAGGGATAAAGGTATGAACACGGAAAATTTCTCTCCCCGACAAGCATTAAACAAAGCATTCCTGAGTAGGGATAATTCATGAATTATCCCTACGGAATTATCCCTACGGAATTATCCCTACGGAATTATCCCTACGGAATTATCCCTACGGAATTATCCCTACGATCTGAATTGTTGTTACGGTGATTATAAAATCGGCTCGATTTTTTTCTCAAAACCCTTGACAAATGGCGAGACTTGCTTTAGACTTTTTATATAATGGAAATCCGTGCGCCCATATATATATGGTTTTTGAGGGAAGATAAGAGAGAAAAAAATAGACTCCAAAACCGGGATGGGTAGGAATAAGGATATAAGGTATGAAGACGGAAAATTTCTCTCCCCGACAAGCATTAAACAAAGCATTCCTAAGAGTCAAACCGAGTCGTAGTCAGGTGGAGAAGTTTCAAACCCACCTAGAACAACTTTTGGGGAGTATAAACGAGACAGAATCGGAGGAGTTCCACAAAAACCTGCTTGCAGACTTTCTCAAACACAGCTACTATAGTCCCCAACATTTCATCAACACCAAGGGAAGGAATGATTTAGTCATCCATAATGGGAAAGAGTCGCGGGATTCCGTGGGGGTGATATTGGAAGTGAAGAAACCCAGCAATAAAAGCGAGATGCTGCGGAGAGACAAACTCAACTGTAAAGCATTACAAGAATTACTCCTCTACTTCCTTCGGGAAAGAATAACCGAGAAAAACCTAGAGATAAAACACCTGATTGCTACCAATATATATGAGTGGTTTATCTTTGACGGGAATATCTTCGAGAGACTATTCGCACAAAATCAGGAACTTGTCAGACAGTTTAATGACTTTGAGACGGGGAGACTAACGGGAAAAACCACCGACTTCTTCTACAAACAGATAGGAGAACCCTTCCTGAACTCCAGACTCGATTCCCTGACATACACCCATTTTGACTTGCGGGAATACACCCAAACCATCCGGGAGGACGAACATAACCTCATCAGTCTCTATAAAATCTTTTCTCCCGAACACCTCTTAAAACTCCCCTTTGCGAACGATAGCAACAGTCTCGACAAAAACTTTTATAGTGAACTGCTGCATATCATCGGATTGACAGAGATAAAAGAGGGAGGAAAAAAACTCATCCAACGTCTGCAACCGGCAGCGCGTCAACCCGGTTCGCTGCTAGAGAACGCTATCAGTCAAGTAGAGAGTTTAGATAAAATCTCTCGTTTACCCAATCCCGAGGAATTTGGGGAGACGGAAGAGGAGAGACTATTGAATATCGGTTTAGAGTTGGGGATAACCTGGATAAATAGAATCCTCTTCCTCAAACTATTAGAAGCGCAGATAATTAGGTATCATCGGGGGGATAAATCCCTAGGGTTTCTCAATTTAAGCAAAATTGCCGACTATGACGACTTAAATCGCTTATTTTTCAGCGTCTTAGCAAAAAAACAGTCAGAAAGAAGCAAAGACATCCAGAATACCTATACTCAGGTTCCCTATCTCAACAGTTCCCTATTTGAACCGACAGACTTAGAACAATCAACCATAGTTATCAGTAACCTGCGTTCGGAGAATTTAGAGATTTTTGCGGGAACAGTCTTAAAGGATAGTCAGGGGAAAAAGCGAACAGGAGAAATCAACGCTTTAGCATACCTATTCGAGTTTCTCAATGCCTACGATTTTAGCAGCGAAGGTGGGGAAGCGATACAGGAGGATAACAAGACTCTTATCAATGCGTCGGTGTTGGGATTAATCTTCGAGAAAATCAACGGATATAAGGATGGTTCCTTTTTCACCCCCGGTTTCATCACTATGTATATGTGTCGGGAAACGATTCGACGCGCAGTGATAGAGAAATTTAACCAGAGTCAGGGATGGGATTGTCAGACAATCGAGGATGTATATAACCGCATCAAAGATAAAACGGCAGCCAATGCTATTATCAATAGTCTCAAAATTTGTGATCCTGCGGTGGGTTCGGGACATTTTCTTGTTTCTGCTTTGAACGAGATAATCGCGATTAAGAGTGAGTTACAGATTTTAGTGGATAAAGAGGGTAAAACTCTCAGGGATTATCGGGTTGAGGTGGTGAACGATGAGTTAATCGTCACCGATGATGAC
The DNA here is from genome assembly GCF_020244875.1 of Microcystis sp. M44BS1. NCBI lineage: Bacteria > Bacillati > Cyanobacteriota > Cyanophyceae > Chroococcales > Microcystaceae > Microcystis > Microcystis sp. M44BS1. The sequence goes on along the minus strand of NZ_JADBVM010000262.1, from coordinate 10,721 downwards.
GGTAATCTGTTTGAGTATAATCCCCGCAACCGAGAAAGTCAGCGCGTACAGGAGACTTTATTTCAGGAAAAACAGCGTCTGATTGAGGGGTGTCTCTTTGGAGTTGATATCAATCCCAACTCGGTGAAAATCTGTCGGTTGCGTTTATGGATTGAGTTACTCAAGAATGCTTACTACAAAGCAGATAATGAGTTAGAGACGTTACCGAATATCGATATTAATATCAAGGTTGGCAATTCTCTGATTAGTCGCTTTGGGTTATCCAATGATTTACAAGTCTTTTCCCGCAAAAGTCGTTTAAGTATCGAGAGTTATAAGGATGCGGTGAGAGTCTATCGCAACGCGGAGGATAAATCGCAAAAGCGCGAGATGGAGAGATTGATAAGTGAGATTAAGAGTAGTTTTCGTCAGACTTTACAGGGAGATAATCCTTTGAAAAAGCGCTTGCGGGGTTTGGAAACGGATTTATATAGTCTAGAGAATCAAATTTTGTTATTTGAGGAGTCAGCTAAGGAAAAAAAAGCGCGGGAAAGGAAGATTAGTCAGTTAAGGAATGAGATTGATAAGTTACGTCCGCAACTAGAGGAGATTGAAAGCGGTAAGATTTATCATAATGCTTTTGAATGGCGCTTCGAGTTCCCCGAAGTTCTAGATGATAAGGGTAATTTTATCGGTTTTGATGTGATAATTGGCAATCCTCCTTATATAAGTATTGAAGATATAACTTGGGACCAGAGAAGATTTTACGAAACCATTTATCAAACGGCTACTGGAAGATTTGACTTGTATTCTCTATTCATTGAGAAAGCAATGCAAATAAAACAGCCGACAGGTGTTTTTACTTACATTATTCCAGGAAAGTTTTTAAACAACAAACAATTTGTTACTGCTCGTAAAATTGTTTGCGATAATCACGGAGTTACGGTTGCGAAAATTGACGACAAAGTGTTTGAAGATGCACAGGTAGATAGTGTAATTGTAGAAAATTATCCCACTACAAAACCAAAATACAAAGCATTGAAAATCACCAGGCAAGAATTGCAACAGCTTTCAGAAACTGAAGTATCAAGTATCTTGAACGATAAGGAGATAATTTTTCGATTAGAAATAGACACCAAGTTTGACAATCTAATTTCAAAAATTGAAACAGACACATTAAAGGTAAAAGAAATTGCAGAAGTGAAAGACGGAATTGTAGCTGGTGCAATTAAAGATATTTTATTTATTGATAAAAAGTTAGACAAAGACAGCCACAAACTTTATTTCGGTAAAAACCTTTCAAGATTTCATTTAGGCAGAACTGATGTTTGGGTTAATTATAAACCCGAAGAAATGATGAAGCAAGAAGTTAAAAGACAAGCAGGGAAAAGGTCTGGCCTTTGGATGAGAGATAAAAAAATATTTGAGAGAGAAACAATTATTTATCGCAAAGTTGGTAAGGAACTTATTGCCACATATGCAGACAAAGGAATTTACTACGAACAAACGATACATAGTTGCCATATAACAGACAAAAGAGTTAAAACAAAATATGTTTTAGGAGTTTTTAATTCTACCTTGTTCAAGTTCTATTATCAAAAAACAAATTCTCAAGGTGGTGATATTTTTCCACAAATAAGAATTTCATCGGTAGAAAAGCTACCGATAAAACTTGCAGACAGTAAAACACAAGAAACAATTGAAACTCTTGTTAACCAAATTTTAGCTAAGAAATCAGAAGATAATTCTGCCGACACCAGCGAGTTAGAAAAAGAGATTGACAAAATAGTGTATGAATTGTATGGATTAAGCGAGGAAGAAATTAGGATAATAGAGGGAGAAATCAAATAAATATAAATGTAGGGTGTGTTAGCGAAGCGTAACGCACCCAAAAGCATCCCAAAGGACTGACAAAAATTTGATCCCCCTAAATCCCCCTTTTTAAGGGGGATTTAAATTTAATACATTTGTTCTTATGAACTCCCAATCGAACTTTAAAACCCATCTCCGCGCTTCCCCTATACCTTCCTCTTACCTATTGCAAGAGTGCCTTATCTCAACAAGTAATTTAAATTCAGTACAGCTTACACCCAAAAGAATCTCAACCAAAATGCTTGACAAAAGCCAAGACTTGACTTATACTTTTTATATAATGGGAATCCGTGCCTAAATATATATAGGGGTTTTCAGAGAAATTAACGAGCGAAAGAAATAGAGACGAAAAGGAAAGCTTTGCGGCAAGGATTAAAGCTGGTTTGGTTAGACTAACTTTATCGAAAATTTGGGTTAAAACCCCGTCGTTTTACGACGGCTTTTCCTGATTTTTGATGTAGCACTTAAGAACTTCCAGTGGCGCACCTCTCAGTTATCAGTTATCAGTTATCAGTTATCAGTGGGTAAGTTATCAGTTATCAGATGTGAGTTTTTAAGTGTGCAGTATTAAATAAGTAGTCGTGCAAAATTAATTTCCTAGTGAAGATAGGCAAGAGACAAGAGGCAAGAGGCAAGAGGTGGTTAGATATGTGTAATTAATTTTGCTTAGGTACTTAGAAGTTTCCTACTGTCTTTTTACTGATTACTGATCACTGATTACTAACCGACTTGACATTATTAACAGACCTAGTTAAAATAAATACAGACACACACATATTAACCCAATGAAAGCGAGGTATCAATACCGCATTTACCCAACAGACCAACAAAAAAGGCTTTTGTCTCAATTGTTCGGGTGTGTGCGCGTTGTCTGGAACGATACCTTAGCTTACTGTCAAGAACTCTATCGACAAGGGGAGAAAAAGCCAAAATATACCGAGTTATCTAAAAGACTAACTCAAATTAAAAAAACAGAAGAAAAACGGTGGTTAACCGAGGTTTCTTCTATTCCTTTACAACAGTCTTTGAGAGACTTAGAGACAGCCTATTCTAACTTCTTTGCATCTTGCAAGGGAGAGAGAAAAGGAAGAAAAGTAAAACCTCCTAAATTTAAGAAGCGTAAATCTAAACAATCAGCGAGATTTACTGACAATGGTTTTACCATCAATCAATATCACGTTACTTTAGCCAAAATCGGTGATTTAAGAATAGTTTGGAGTCGTCCATTACCTTCTAAACCTTCTAGTGTCACCGTGATTAAAGACGCAGCAGATCGTTATTTTCTCAGCTTTGTTGTCGAGATTCAGCCCGAAATACTTCCCAATAATGGGGAGTCAGTGGGAATTGATCTAGGGATTGCTACTTTTGCGACTCTCTCAACAGGGGAAAAGATAGACGCTCCTAAACCGTTAAAAAAACGATTAAAACGACTAAGAAAGGCACAGAAAAACCTTTCTAGAAAGCAAAAAGGAAGTAACCGACGGGAAAAAGCTAGGAAACGAGTAGCTAAAATCCACGCAAAGATTAAAGACACTCGCACTGATTTTTTGCAGAAACTATCCACTAGAGTTGTTCGTGAAAATCAAACGATAATTTTAGAGGATTTAAACACATCGGGAATGGTTAAAAATCGTAAGTTATCCCGTGCCATATCAGACTTAGGATGGCGTTCTTTCCGAGATATGCTATCGGCAAAATCTGATAAATATGGGCGTGATTTTCGGATAATTTCCCGATGGGAGCCAACGTCTCAGAGGTGTTCCTGTTGTGGGAATATTGGCGGGAAAAAAGCGTTAAATATCCGTGAGTGGGAATGTCTTTTCTGTGGGACTTTCCATGATAGGGATGTAAACGCTGCAATTAATATCAAGGTCGCCGGTGGGCAATCGGAGACCTCAAAAAACGGACGTGGAGGACAGCATAAGACTTCTGTTAAAGAAGCAGCATCTCGTGAAGCGTCAACCCAGCGGTCGGTCGTTCAATTAAGTTTGTTTGATCTGCCGGGAATCACCGTCCGGCCCCGGCGGTGAGGATGTCAACAGTACCTTTTGAGGAGAGAAAAGTTATGGCTGAGTCAAAAAGCTGGGATTTTCAGAGATTTTGGCAAACTCTAGACTATTTTGATAGTATTCCCCTGTGGAGTTGTCTGCAAAAGCTGCTCGGTTTCGGGGAAGATAAAAAAAATCAGCTAACAAATGAGCAAGGGATAGGGATGAAGACCATTTTAGTCATTGGTGGGGAAAATGCGATCGGTAGAAAAGTAATCACCCAACTACAGCAGCAAAACTATCAAATCCGCGCTTTAGTCGATAATATCGAGTCTGCACGTCAATTATTGGCTGAAAATGTCGATTTATTTGCTCTGCAAACCCCGCAATTATTCACAGGGATTGAGAGAATTATCTACTGTCAAGGGGAGAATAACGGCCATAGTTTAGCTAATTTACTCGATTTATTGAAAAATACGGGGATAACCGCCGAAAAAACCCTCTTTGACTTTAGCAATCCCAGCAGTGATATAAAAGAAATCTGGGGTGCGGTGGATGATGTGGTAATGGGAGGAGTGAGTGAGAGTCAGATAACCCTAACCGGGGGACGCGCGCTCTTTTCTGGTATCGTTAGAACCGAAAATAACGGCGGTTTTGCCTCAGTTCGTACCAGAAACCTGAATCCTCCCCTAAATTTATCTAACTACGAGGGAATAGAATTACAGGTACAAGGGGACGGAAAACGCTATAAATTAATTCTGCGTTGTGAAGGACGTTGGGACGGCATCGGTTACTGTTATTCTTTTGATACACTTGATCGCACCCTGCAAAAGATTTCTATTCCCTTTGGTGATTTAATCCCAGTGCTGCGGGCCAAAACGATGGGAGATGCAGCACCCTTTGATAGCAGTAGCGTCTATGCTTTGCAGTTAATGCAGAGTAAATTCGAGTACGATGGGGCCTTAAATCCCCGTTTCTCCCCGGGGTTATTTGCTTTAGAAATTGTCACAATTAAAGCCTACGGTGGCAAAAACCGCTTAATTATCGTTAAAGAAGGAGAAATCGCCGAAAAAAGCCTTTTAGATGCCAGTGGTTATCCCTACGAAGCGATCGATTCTGCCGAGATTTTCGCTAAACTTAATTAATTTAAATAAGCTTGCATCTCAAGTTAAACTACAGAACATCGGGTTAAGACCATGACTATCGGGAGCATAATTAAGGAGGTATGTTCATGAGTGAACAGAATCCCTACGAACAACTTGGGGTTACTGAAGAATCCTCTTTTGAAGAAATTCAAGAGGCCAAACAAAGACTGGTGCAACAGTATCAAAATGATAGCAAAATTGTCGAATCGATCGAGGCGGCCTACGATTCCGTCCTCATGGATCGACTGCGGATGCGACAGGAAGGTAGAATTAAAGTACCCGATCGCATTCGTTTTCCCGAACGTCTGACGATTCCGGTGGAAAGTAAACCAGTTACTGGCAGCAAATCTCCTAACTGGTGGCAAAGCTTAATAGACACACCTTCTGCACAGGATATCGGTGTACCAGCAGTGATTTACGCTTGTTTAGGAGCAATAACCCTGTTAGTTCCCGATCCCAGTGGCTCCCTCTTACCGCTGCTCCTAGCTTTTGGCGTTTTCGTTAATATCTATTTTTTCAACCGCAAGGAAAAACGTTTTGGCCGCGCCTTACTATTCACTCTCGCTGGTTTACTGCTAGGAGTCGCTCTGGGAGCGGGATTAGCTAGTTTAGCGGCCAAGGCTGATTTGACTATTTTCGGCGATCGCCAAATTTATGCGCTCATCACTTTTCTAATCTTTTGGGTGATTAGTAGTTTTTTCCGTTAACCGAACGCTCGCAGGGAGCCTAAGATCACGTCCAATGCTTCGCCAAGGTTATTGACGATATAATCAGGCTCGTAGCTCTCTAAACGGGAACGGCTGCGAATCCCCGATAATACGCCAATAACCTTAATATTTTGGCTCTTAGCGGCGGTAATATCCGCTTCCGTATCCCCCACCATCCAAGTGTCGGCAGCCGTCGGCAGTTCCTTAGCGGCCTTAGCCATAAGCAGGGTTTTGTCGCGCACGTCGTTGGTTTTGGTGTAATTATTATTTAGACAATAACGACGATTAGCGGCGAAAAAACGACCGATATCGTGGCGATTAAAGGCATGATCTAGCTCGGATACCCGCCGCATCGTCATGACGACTAAATCGATCTTTAAATCTTGGATTTTCTGGAGAGTTTCCAAAGAACCAACCACCGGGCGATCGTGGACAAGATAGGGTAAAGTATGAACAGTTTGACGACGAAGATGGGCAAATTTACGCGCTTGATCTTCATCTAATCCTGACATTTCCCCGATACGCTTCTCAGAAACCTGATCCCGTTTTAACTGCCAGAATTCCGCTTTCGATAATTCCCCGATAATTTGACCTTTATAGGCGGTTTTCTGTAAACAGTGTTGATAAACCTGGTAATATCGCTCCGATACGTCCATTATCGGCCCGTCAAAGTCGCTAATTAGTCTCAACATCGCTCTAATACTTCTCGCTTTATTAATTTTTATATACAAGTTACCCTAGAGTCTTGACAATGACAAGAGTTTTGTCAGGAAAAAAATTAGGGAAGTGGGGAAGTGGGGAAGTGGGGAAGTGGGGAAGTGGGGAAGTGGGGAGGTGGGGAAGTGGGGAGGTGGGGAAGTGGGGAAGTGGGGAAGTGGGGAAATTTCAACTAAAAACCCTAAAACCCCAACCCCTAAAACCCTAAAACCCCTAAAACCCCCAAAACCCTAAAACCCTAAAACCCCTCACTGATTACTGATGCTTCCCCTTCCCTAGTCTGGACGGTTAGCTTAAAATAAATATAAGGATTGTAAACTTTCGTAACTATCTCGCCAATTGGCTAACCAATGATCCCAACAACTTCTTTATTCGCACCCGTTGACGATGATCTCCGTCTTTTGACCGATAACTTAAAAAACCTCGTCGGCGCTCGTCATCCCATTTTAGCGGCGGCAGCAGAACATTTGTTCGAGGCCGGTGGTAAACGCCTTCGACCGGCGATCGTGTTGCTGGTATCTCGCGCTACTATGTTAGACCGGGATATCACTCCCCGTCATCGTCGATTAGCGGAAATCACGGAGATGATCCACACTGCCAGTCTCGTCCATGATGATGTGGTAGATGAGGCAGAATTGCGCCGGGGTGTTCCCACCGTTAACAGTTTATTTGACAATCGCGTGGCGGTTTTAGCGGGGGATTTCCTTTTCGCTCAATCTTCTTGGTATCTAGCTAATTTAGATAATTTAGAAGTGGTAAAATTGCTCTCGGAAGTGATTCGCGATTTTGCTGAAGGGGAAATTCAACAGGGAATTAATCGCTTTGATACCAGTATCTCCCTGGAAGCTTATCTAGAAAAAAGTTACTACAAAACTGCTTCTTTAATTGCCAATAGTGCCAAAGCGGCCGGGGTATTAAGCGAGCAATCGGCTGAAGTTAATCATCATTTATATAACTATGGTCGCAATTTAGGATTAGCTTTTCAAATCGTCGATGATATTCTCGATTTTACCTCCCCCACGGAAGTATTAGGAAAACCCTCTGGCTCCGATTTGATCAGTGGTAATATTACCGCTCCCGCTCTCTTTGCCATGGAGGAAAATCCCTATATAGAATTGTTAATTGAACGGGAATTTAGTCAGGAAGGAGACATCGAAAAAGCTCTTGATTTTATTCACTCTAGTCAAGGTATTCCTCGCTCAAAAGAGTTAGCCAATCAATACGGTCAAAGTGCCTTAAAACACCTTGAATGTTTAGCTTCTTCTCCCTCAAAAGAGGTGTTAATCGAGCTAGTGGATTACGTTTTGAGCCGAATTTATTAGGGAATAATAGTTCTCGCCGTAGCAATAGTCCAAGCATCGACTAATAATAAAAATAGGGTGAGAGTAAAAAGAATTCCATACATCCAAGGCTGAGAAAGGGGGCGAATATCAGTCATATCCAAGTTAGTTTTTTCCTCGATTATTTTGACCATGCGATTAAATCCCACTACTCGCATCGGTAATAAATAGGCTTTTTCTGCGGAGCGATCAAGGAAATAATAAACTAAACCACCCTGTCCTGTACTGCGACATTTAAGTTCTTTTATATCTGTCCAATTTAACCACCAACCAGAGCGAAGAAAAGCGGGAAACCATTGGGGATAGGTAACTTGTATCCCTGTCTCTGATAAAATCACTCTTTCACTTAAAGCTCCGTATAAAGCGATTAATCCTAAGCTAATTCCTACCCAAAGAAAATTGGGATTAACGGGGGAATTAGTGACTTTTGCCAAAAAGGGTAAGGGGATGGTTAACGCCACATATAAACTTAATAAAGTTACCCGAATTATTGGTGAAATGCGAAAAATTATTGTCTCGTTCATTTGATAACCTTAATCAGTAAACAGTAAACGGGTGCATCTCAATTTTGTAGAAATATCTATAGGACATTTTGGGCGCAATAACATCATTGTAGGGGCGAATTGCATTCGCCCTCTTTTAATGACTTCTGCTGCTCACCTATATGTGAGAGAAAGTCCCAGATATGAGATGGACCCAGAGTAAACAGTAAACAGTAAACAGTGAAAAGAAGGCTGCGAACTTGCCACTTAATACTTTAACACTTTAATACTTAATACTGATCACTGATAACTGATCACTGATAACTGATCACTGATAACTGATCACTGATAACTGATCACTGCGTCTCCTTGTCCCCAAAAACCATCGTACTTAGTCACCTCGATATCACCAAAAACTTTGACTTGACAAGCAAGACGACGGCTATTATCGGGGTTGTGGGGAGGTAAAGAAAGACGCGCTTTTTCCTGCCAATTGATAGGAGAAACTTCGCCCACAATTGCCACCGCACAGGTTCCACAGCTGCCGATGCCGCGACAATTGATTAACTTGGAACCGCCATTATACAAAGAAATGTCATGTTTTAATAATACGCGACGGAGATTTTCACTTTGATCGCAGGTGATTGTTTGACCGTAAACTGTTATTCTAGGCATTAGGGGCGTGATTTTAAGTCGCTACAGTTATTAATTAATATTAACACCTATTGACTATTTCTATGAACAATGGTAAGCGCATTTGGGTCTATGACACTACTCTCCGGGACGGGGCCCAGCGAGAAGGTATTTCCCTCTCCCTCGAAGATAAAATTAAAATCGCCAGGGAATTAGATCGGATGGGTATTCCTTTTATCGAAGGCGGTTGGCCTGGCGCAAACCCTAGAGACGGTCAATTTTTCTGGAAAATGCACGAAGAACCCCTAAAACAAGCGGAATTAGTCGCTTTTTGTTCCACTCGTCGCCCCCATGTCGAGGCCCGGGAAGACCCGATGTTAACCGCCATTCTCGCCGCTAGAACCCGTTGGGTGACAATTTTCGGCAAATCTTGGGATCTGCACGTCACAGAGGGCTTAAAAACCAGTCTGGAGGAGAATTTAGCCATGATAGGGGACACGATCGAGTATCTACGCTGTCAGGGAAGACGAGTCATTTATGATGCCGAACATTGGTTTGATGGTTACAAAAATAACCCCGAATACGCCCTTTTAACCCTGAAAACCGCCAGGGCTGCCGGGGCTGAATGGTTAGTTTTCTGTGATACCAACGGTGGCACTTTACCCCAAGAAATCGCCCCTATTGTGGAGAAAGTGCGGGAGCAATTGGGCATCGATCCTGATAACGAAAATGGGACTAAATTAGGCATCCATGCCCATAATGACGCAGGAACCGCCGTAGCTAACTCCTTAGCGGCAGTTAACGAGGGCGCACGCATGATTCAAGGCACAATTAACGGTTATGGGGAACGCTGCGGCAATGCCAATTTATGTACTTTAATTCCCAATCTTCAGTTAAAAATGGGCTTTTCTTGCCTAGAAGAAAATCAATTAGGCCGATTGACGGGAACTAGCCGAAAAATCAGCGAAATGGTCAATTTAGCCCCGGATGATCATGCTCCCTTCGTCGGACGTTCCGCTTTTGCCCATAAGGGTGGTATTCACGTTTCTGCGGTGGCGAAAAATCCCCTGACCTACGAACATATTAATCCAGAAGCGATCGGGAATCAGCGCCGCATCGTCATTTCTGACCAATCGGGATTAAGTAATGTCTTAGCGAAAGCGCGCAGTTTTGGCATCGATTTAAATAAAGATGATCCCACCTGTCGGCAAATATTGGAACGTTTAAAAATCTTGGAAAGTCAGGGTTATCAATTTGAGGCAGCCGAAGCTAGTTTTGAGTTATTAATGCGGGAAGCTTTGGGACAGAGAAGCGACCTTTTTGAATTAAAAGGATTCCAAGTTTATTGTGATATGCTGCGGGATAGTGGTAATGCAATCGCGACAATTAAAGTACAGGTAAAAGAGGAAGATTTATTAGAAGTGGCCGAGGGTAACGGGCCTGTGGCTGCTTTAGATCTGGCTTTGAGAAAGGCTTTAGTCAAATTCTATCCCGAAATTGCTAACTTTCACCTGACCGATTATAAAGTGAGAATCCTCGATAGTGGTTCGGGGACGGCAGCGAAAACTAGGGTTTTAATCGAGTCCAGTAACGGTCAACAAAGATGGACAACCGTGGGAGTGTCTAGTAATATTTTGGAAGCTTCCTATCAAGCAGTAGTGGAAGGAATTGAATACGGTTTATATCTGCTGCAAAACAATAAACTAGAATTATCGGGTCAATTTTGTCCTTTGGGGATAATTTAAGCAACAGTTATCAGTTATCAGTTATCAGTTATCAGTTATCAGTTATCAGTTATCAGTTATCAGTTATCAGTTATCAGTTATCAGTTATCAGTTATCAGTTATCAGTTATCAGT
>NZ_JADBVM010000261.1:0-6367 GCF_020244875.1 Microcystis sp. M44BS1 | reverse complement strand
TAGGGGGGTATTTTGTTCGGTGCTAGACTGATATTTGAGTAAGCCAGACAGGAGCCAGAAAAAGATATTTATCAGAAAAGTCATGAGCAAGCTAGAGGTTTAAAGACTGAGCGGGTTCCAATTATTTTTATTAATAAATATTATACACAATTCATACCAGGTAAGCAAGAGGGCTACGGCACTACTACCGAATCATTACCAAAACTCGAAATTTAGCTATAGTTATAGCATCTTCCTCATTGCAAGCAATAATTTCTAGACTATTTTGTAATAATCCTTCATCTCTCAATCGTTTAATAATTTCCTCTGGGGATTCTCCTAAGTCAACAATTTTCGATAATACCTCTACCCAATTAATAATACTGATATAACAGCCATTAATCAAGGCATTTTCTACAATTTCTGCTCCTGGTTCATCTCTAAGATAAGCTAAAAAGGCAGAAGCATCTAACACAGATTTATTCACTTAAATACTCCTGTCTGCGTTCTTGAATAAGTTCATCTACTAAATTTCTATCAGGTGATTTATTTTTTAATAAACCTCTTAATTTTTTAACTTGATTTTTGAGACTAACTAATTGCAGTGTTCCATTATCTTCCAGAGTTAAAATCAATCTATCTCCAGATTCTAAATTAAGAATTTGTTGGATTTCTTGCGGTAAAGTTAAACGTCCTTCTGGTTCAATATCAAGTATGTATTGTTGAGAAAGTGATGAATTAGCAACTGTCATAACTTTATATTTCCTTGTTTTCTACCTATTTCTAGTTTAGCAAAATTCTCAAAGTTAATCCTGTAGGGTGCGTTAATGAAATGTAACACAAACAGTAAGTTTTGGAAAGACTCAAGCTCTAATCACAGTAATTCTATATTGATTTTCCGTCACTACCACCTCAGTGGATAACCTTTCTTCCATTGGTAAGGCATTTTTCCGCCTATCAAAGATAAATAACCAACCAAAATCTAAACCCAAACGCCCTAAATAAGACTCTAATTGTTCGATCCCATCAGCTTGATGATCGCGTTTTTTATTCCGCCATACTTTTAATTCAATCCCTAAAATTACATCTTTATACTGCAAACATAAATCCATTCTATCACTACCAATTGCATATTCCCTTTCTAAAACTCCCCCACCATTAATAACACGATGTAAAAAAGCCATTAATACTATATGTGGAGCGATTTCATGATATCCCGTACTACCTAATAATGGTTCGACCTGTTGTCGCCAAAATTTGAGAAATGCTGTTAATAAAGCAGCTAGATTTAATTCACCTTCTGGGGTTAACCAAGTGGGTGCAATCATTGGTAAAGAAGCCATTGGTGTCACAGTTAACACCCTGGGTAAAACTTCCCTATAAATGGGATTAGCAATAGTTAATCCTCCATAGGGGTGCATTTTACATAATCCTAAATCAATGACAAATTGAATATCATCATTAGGTATATTTCCTAATTCTAAACCTGCTAACATTGGTTCAATAATGGCTTTAATTCTTGGTTCTCTTAACCTTTCTGCTAAACTATCTAAATGAGTATCCTGACGAGCAATTAATATTTCCTTAGCTTGTAAAATGTGTTCTTTGGTAATAGCAATACTTCTATCTTTTACAATTTTTTCTACAATTTCTTTAGCTAAAGCATTGACTAACCAAGGTTGTCCTTGGGTTAAATCATAAGCTGTTTCTATTGCTTCTAGTGTGAAAATTTGTCCTGTTGCTGCTGTATGTTGTTGATATAATTCTCCCACTTCGGCAAGATTAAAATTTCGCATAGTCAGAGAAGCAACTTTGATATTAAAAGGACTAGATGTATTTAATCTATCACTACCACCAGATGCTACTTTATAATCTCTCACATCTCGTAAACCAATTAATCCTACTGAGGTCGGGAAATTTTCTGGACGTTTAGGAAAACCATCTCTTAACTGTCGTAAAATAGAAATTAATGTTTGGTCTTGTAAAGAATCAATTTCATCTATAAATAATACTATGGGACGATTTATCGCTTTTGACCAATCTGATAAAAAAGCCTTGATTCTGCTTCCTGCTTCTTCCTTTTGCCATTCTTTTACAGGTGGTTGCAATTCTTTAGGTAAACGAATATTTATTGTATTATACCATGCCCCTAAAATTGCCAATTCTGCGGCACTAGGATCATGATTAAATGCACTTCCTACTTCCACTGATACCATGACTGCGGCATAATTTCCAGTATCGGTAAGTTGTTTTGCTAGGGATAACATAGCGGTGGTTTTCCCTGTTTGTCGTGGTGCGTGTAGGACAAAGTAACTATGCTGTTGAATTAGCTCCTCTAAATCTGGTAATCGCACTGTGGGAGAGAGCATATAGTGGATATCGTCTTTACAGGGACCGGCAATATTAAACCAGCGAGTCATAGCATTTTATTATTTAGTGGACATTTCAATTTTAGATGATTTTGGTGTGGTTTGTGATGGCAGCAAGGAAGAGGTGATGCTCGGCAATACTTTGTTATGCTTGATTATGATCAATTATTGTTATATAAGGGAATAATACGCTGATTTTACGTTTGCTCATAGGTAGTGATTTTATTGTCGTGTAATCAGATATGGGCTGTTCAGCAACAAAGTGGCATTTAATATACAAGACTTTGATTCTTGATAGCTTACCGGTATAATACTGGAGCGCACTGGTATGGTTAACTTCCAGTACCATCGTTACCGAAACCCGATCGAACGATGGTGACAGGAGATCAGTTGATGATCAAAATTGAAAATTTAAGCTAATTGTTAAAAACTATGGCCGCTGAAATTATTTGTGTAGGAACGGAATTATTATTAGGGGATATAGTTAATACTAACGCCCAATATTTAGCCCTAGAATTGGCAAAATTAGGCATTCCCCATTATTATCAAACGGTGGTGGGGGATAATGTAGAAAGACTGAAAAAAGCGATCGCAATTGCCCAAGAACGTTCTTCAATTTTAATTTTTACCGGGGGACTGGGACCTACTCCCGACGATTTAACCACAGAAACAATCGCCGATTTTTTTCAAACCCCCCTCAGAGAAGATCAGGAGATTTTAGCAGAAATCGAGGCTAAATTTACGAGTTTAGGGCGAGAAATGCCTCCTAGTAACAGTAAACAGGCTTTAATACCCGTGGGAGCCGATTTTTTGCCAAATCCGACCGGAACCGCCCCCGGCATGATCTGGCAACCACAGACTAACGTGACTATTCTTACTTTCCCCGGAGTACCCTCAGAAATGAAGAGAATGTGGGTAGAAACGGCGATTCCTTACCTAGAAAGTCAAGGATGGGGCAAAGAGAGGATTTATAGTCGTTCTCTCAAATTTCGCGGTATTGGTGAGTCAGCTTTAGCGGAAAAAGTGGCCCATTTATTCGCTCTGACTAATCCCACCGTTGCTCCCTATGCTGGTTTAGGCGAAGTGCGTTTGCGAATTGCGACGAAAGCCCCTTCTTTACAGGCTGCTTTGCAGGTAATTGAACCGGTAGCGACGGAAATTAAGGAAATCGCTGGATTAGATTATTTTGGGGCTGATGATGATACTTTACCCGCGGTGGTGGGGGAACTGTTGCGGCGGCAAAAACAAACTTTGAGTGTGGCAGAATCCTGTACTGGAGGAGGATTAGGGGAAATTATCACCCAAATCGCCGGCAGTTCCGATTATTTTTGGGGTGGGGTTATTTCCTACGATAATCGGGTAAAAGTTGCCCTCTTAGACGTAAATGAGCGGGATTTAAATAATGTCGGGGCTGTCAGTGCCATTGTTGCCCAACAGATGGCCCTAGGAGTGCAAAAACGCCTCGCTACGGATTGGGGGATCAGTATCACGGGTATTGCTGGACCAGGAGGAGGCAGTGAGACAAAACCCGTGGGCCTAGTTTATATCGGTTTAGCCAGTCCTGACGGAAATGTTACCGTATCAGGGCATCGTTTCGGAGAAAATCGAGATCGCTTGACCATTCGCCAGATTAGTGCCTATACCGCCCTCGATCGCCTACGCCGGAATTTATTAATAATGTCTTAAAAAAGAATTGCCAAGAATATATACTCAGACTAAAAAGTTATGTTAAGCTTAATATAAGTACAAGATATAGATTCCCCCGTTCGTCAGATTGAACAGCCAAACGATAAAAATTAGTTAAAATTCTCTAGAATCAAGCTTTTGCGTGGCTGTTGCGGGGATCAATCGACGAAAACTCATAGCTAGTATCTCAAAGGAGCCATTTGGTCAATGGACTATTTAGATGAAGTGATAGAAAAATTGAGAGAATGGGCGCGCAAACTGATCGACAGTGTTTTTGGTCCGGAACCCGAACCCGAACCCGAACTAATCCCGATCCCCGTGCGCGATCACAGTCGATAAAGCCACCAGTAAAACAGAATATTGCGATAATATCAGTGCAAACTTACCATGAGTCTGCACTTGATTTTTAGGTGAAGCCAAGTCTAGCTTAATTTGGTGACTATTTGATTATTTAGTAACAATTCTTGACTGAGTAAATCTTCCACATTAATCCGCAGAAAACACTGATCATCAATCCAGAACTGCACTTTAATGCGATCTTTACCCCGGAAACCTAAAGGAGCGAGTTTAGCGATGGATCTTGCTCCCTCGCGATCATTTAAGGGTTGGACGCTAGTTTCTCCATTACTCAGGGAACGAGTAATTAATTTATCACCATCAAAATAAACCTCCATTGCTCCACTTTCTGTGCCTAATTCGCCGATAATTAACTCAATGCTAGGCTGATTGTCCACAGAAGCACCTAGGACTAATTCCACGGGTTTTTCCATGGGATAGGGTTGTCCAGAGTTAATAATTGGATGCCAAGCGTGGGCATTTTTGCGACGATTCCAGTAACGAATGCCATAGCTATGATAGAGAAAATCTTTGACTTGATAACCTTGGGCTAATTGTAACGCTCCTAAAGCGATCGCTTCAAAGGGTCGATCCTCTTTAATTTTACTACTATCAAAATACTGTCGCACCCAATCTTTTACCGCCGGAATTTGTACAGTTCCCCCAACTAATAACACCGCATCGATGTCGCTAACTTCAATTCCATTGCGTCTTCCCTGTTGCAAAACTCCCGTCATTAAATCATCTAATTGATTAAAAAAGTTTTGTTGTTGGAGAATATCGGTCAATTGTTCTCGATCTAAACTTAACTCGTAACTCTCGAAATTTTCCTGATCAAAATATACCTCCTCGGCGGTTAATTGGGAAGAAAGTTTAATTTTTAATCTTTCTGCTAGACGAGTAGTCAGGGAAGTTTTCGCTAAAGATTGCTTTTGGGCAAAATAATCGACAATCCAATCGTCGATATCTGACCCCCCTAAATTTATCCCCGCCTTGGCTAAAACCCTCGCTAGTTTAGTTTTTTGAGCGGAATTATTGCCTAAAAGTTTTTCTCCCCACTTGAGAATAAAACCTTGATTTTTTTGAGGATTATCTAAATCTAATTGTACCAAAGAAAGATCGAGGGTGCCACCGCCAAAATCTACCACTAAAATCACTTGATCACCCGTGGTTCCATAACCCAAAGCGGCGGCAGTGGGTTCATCAATTAGTCGAATTTGTTCGATTTCCCACCCCTGACAAACATTACTTAACCAATTGCGGTAACTTTCAAAACTATCGACGGGGACGGTTAAAACTAGAGATTGGGGGGTTTCCGGGGTGGTGTTTTTTAAGTTGTCGATGATGCTATCAAGAAACCATTGACCAACCCCCTCGAAACTGAGGACAGTTTCCTCTAATTCCGGTAAAAATCCTTGAATTTTTGCCCCGATACCTCGTTTAAAGCGACGAAAAAAACGCGGGTCTCGATCGATATCTAAACCCCGATCGCGCACTGCTTGACCAGCAATTACTTGCAGAGGATTGGCTGATTTAATATAGAGTAAACTGGGAATTAGGGGGGGATTGTCGGCTATTTGTTGGGATAACTCCGATAATTTCACGGTTTCGGCCCTATTTGTCGCCCCATTCCAACGAGTAATGACGGTATTACTGGTTCCGAAATCAATAGCGTAGAACACGATCGATAGTTTTTAGGTAAATTTAGTTAATTATTGGCTATTGTAACCTGTTATTTAGTGAAACCGCCCGATCGAGGTGGAAGTTTCCCCAAAAAATCGGGAATTTGTTCAGCGCAAGCTAAAGAATTCTGTGCAGAAACTTGACAAATAATCTTTAATAGTATATATGAGTTCCACCTGATCAAAGGACTATGTTAGCAGTTACTACCTCACCCGAAACCCTCTCCTTAGAAATTCCTACGGCGATCGCTCTCTCTATCACCCTTGAACAGTTTGAAGCCCTTGCTGTGGTCAACCGTGACTTAAAATTAGAAC
>NZ_JADBVM010000260.1:0-5910 GCF_020244875.1 Microcystis sp. M44BS1 | reverse complement strand
CTTCTCAATTTTCTCTTGTTTTTCTAATAACCAATCTAAGGCGTTATATAATTCGTCTTCATCGGCTTTCTCTAAGTCTAACAATTGTCCTAAACTCTGACTGCCAGTCTCACTATTAAACCCTCTCGCTGTGGCTAGTTTTGATTTAGGATTGATGATTCTTGCCACAATCATCGCCACCACTAAGTTTCTGATTCGTGAGGATTGTTCACTGATTATTTTATCTAAACCTAATTTTTTAATCGTCTCTAAAATAGCCATTACATGACCAGGAGGAAGACTTCTAATCACTTCAAAATGATTGGGAATGCTTTCAGTCATGGACAGTGTTGCCCCTTTAAGAGCCAGTTTCAGATTGTCGATAATATCATCGGGTAATTTTGAGAGATTAGCCAGGGTTCTTTTTTTGACTTGATCTCCTTCTCGGTAGGACTCCCGAAGAAGAACGGCGGGGGGGGAATTACGGTTAGGAACTTTTTCTATGTACATGACCTACCATTCTAGCAAATGGAGAGAATTCTTGTCCATTAAGAAATGTTACAAATTACATGGGTACATTAAGAAATGTTAAGGGGTGTATCCATTGATGGATAAGGGTTTTCGGCTATTATGGTATATATGTATGGGGGAAGTTCAGGTATATAGTTTTGTTTTTGACCACGATGACCATTTTTATTGATGTGGTCACTTTGACATTCTGGACATTTCATCGTTTTTTTTCCTTGATTGAGTTTCTATCTATTTTGCCTTCTCATCTCTTTATCTGACAACGCCGTTTGAAACGCTTGCTTGGCAATGCTTTGGGAATTTCATGGCTATTTCGGCAACCCGAATGTCCTGCTAAGAATAAGTTTCGGCTTTTGTGTCAATCTGCGCTATCTTTGGGCGATCGCCGAAAGTTCCAGCCTTTCCCGCCACTGCCATCTGCACCATATTTTGAAACAGGTCTGTCAATGAAATTCCAGCAGCCTGAGCCATCATTGAAATGACGCTTTTCTGAGCAAACGAACAATACAAACCTGCTTCTAAAAACCACGGCTGTCCGTGTGGATCGATCCGAAAATCAAACAAACTGTAATGCCGACAGCCCAAAGCAACGTGACATTGTTTTGCGAGCGCCCAAACTCGCTGAGTCACTGGATCGCTAGGATCAACAATCCAAGCCTTGGTTTTCTCTTTAGCAGCACAATCCAAACTACCATCTTCATTTTGCTTGAGTTTATCTGCATAAGTCCGAATCGGATGAGTTTCGGGATTCACGGCGTACTCTTCTAGCGGCAAGCAAACTAACTCGCCCGCTTGCACAATCACCCCACAGCGAACTTCTCGACCCAGTTCGATAAACTCCTCAACTAAGACTTCATCTGCATACTCAAAGGCAGTTGCTAAAGCAGCATTTCCATCGGTTGTCTCGGTAACTAAACTCAAACCCAATGAATTATCGGAATGGTTCGGCTTAATAATCGACGGACGGGATACAGATAAGCAATCGCCTCGATGCAGAACCTTGCCAGCGGGCACGGTCACCCCGGCTGCGGAGACAACCGCTTTCGCCTTTGCCTTATCTGCGGCTAACGCCATTAGCGCAGCCGAATTTCCCACATACGGAATTTTGAGCAGATCGAATAGCGCACGGTACTGAGTCATTCCGGGCAGGCAGAACATTTGGGGTACCATCACATCGATCTGAAGTTGAATTAAAACCGCGACCGCTTCAGGGACTGAAACTGAGGGAGTCTGGGCGATCTCGGCATTGTCTAAAGATTTGGGAAACCGCCACCTCAAATCTGGCGACACGTAGGCAATGTGGAACTCATAGAGGTCTGGATTCGCCGTATTTTGTAGACAATCTTGGGCATAGAGTCGCGACAACTCACAGTAAAAATCGCTCACAGCAGAGCCAACTAGATGCAAAATCTGCAATTTTTCCATGCTCTAGTCTCCTCCCAGTTCAACAAGCTTGCCAATGTTGAAGTCAATCCGAATCCATTCACTGCCGCGCCGAAAACTTCCCAGCAGTAATAGCGGAATCTGCCAATGATGCACCATTAAAAAAGGGAGGGGATCGTCCCACTCAAAGATGGCATCTTTGCCGTTGACGAGAATCTGTAATCGTTGCCTGAGCATCTTTGGAGAAAGTAGCTGGGTTAGCAATCTCCAAACTTCGTGATAAGTCCAATAGGTTGGGCGGCTAGAGGCAAGTGGCTGAGCCATCTGGGGGAGTGGATGTAGATTTAGATAAGCCTGTGCTACATCAGGATGGTTGTAGAACATCGTGATGGCAGAGTGTGTGCGCGGATTGCATTCGATCGCATAAACCTGTCCATCATCTGCTGCCTGAATGAAGTCGAAAGACACTTGTCCCGTAAGGTTCAGCCCCTTGACAAAGGCGAGAATCCACCGTTCAATCTCAGAATGATCAACGTGTTCGTAGTTGACCTGAAACGCTGAAGACTTGCAGCAGCAGTGAAGCTGCACGTGTCCTTGACGAACAGTACTATGGGTACAATATTCTTGCCCTGGAATATACTCCTGCATAATCCAGGGATTTGCTTCAGAAATGGGCAGCGATCGCACAAAAGTCGCCGTTTCCTCAGCATCTCGTAGGGGCAACTGCGTCAGATCCAATCGCCGCACTGAATCGTAAGGAATGCTTTTGAGGATATAGGGACGCTTTGCCTTACTAAAATCAAAGTCAATCACCTGCTGAGGATGGGTGATGCGATGGGATTTTGGCACGCTTAACCCTAGGGTTCCTGCGGCGATCGCAAAGGCGTACTTATCATCCAGTTGCTTGAGCCTCTCTACATCCACATGCATGACGGTGCAATGGGGCGCCAGCATTTCGGCAATCAGCGCATCATAATAACTGGCAACGGGGCTACAAACGGGAACGTAAACAGTAACGTTTTCTTTTTGCACAATCTCCAGTAATGCCTGAGCATACTGGGACGATTGCGGTTTGGGTATGGTGTAGAACCGATCAACGCACCGAGAAAAGCGGTGTCCGGTTAACCAGTACTTGTGCATCTCCACTAGGATGACTCGGTGCCCTGCTTTGTGAAATGATCGCGCAAGCTGCAAGGCTTTAGTCATCTTGCCGCCGCTAATGAGAACCGTTTGCGGATTGACTGTGGTTGAACGCAAAGCGCTCGCTACGCGAGATCGCGCCGGGCGAAGAACTAGCGATCTCAGCAAAGCAATCGACACGAGGGTAAGGTTGAACGGCAATGCCAGCAGCAGCAAAGTAAGAGTGGCAAGGGTTTTTAAGCGCGATCTCACCCCGATGCTGCCCGCACTGACCGCTGGCTCTGAGAGAAGCTTAACCTTGGGAGCGGTTTTTATCATAGGTTTGAGTGGGCGGATTAATGGACTACATACGCCGAATCAAGGTCAAGCCGTCTCGCAGAGGTAGCAGGACTTGCTCAACTCGTGGATCGTGGCTCAGGGTTTGGTTGAACTGTGCGATCGCCTTGCCATTGGGCGTAGGCGTTTCCGAGAGATAGGGCTGCCCCTGCATCAAAGTATTGTCCGCACAGATTAAGCCGTTTGGAGCTAACAGCGAGGTAGTCAGGAGCAGATTGAGGTAGTCGATGTAACCTGCTTTATCGGCATCAATAAAGACTAGATCGAACACCTCTCCTGCCTCTGCAAGCTGCTTAAGGGTTTCAAGAGCAGGCGCCACCTTGACTACGATTTTGTGTCCGGCCGTCGACTCGTTAAAACACTGCCGCGCAAATTCAGCCACATAAGCATCAACCTCACAAGCCACGACCTGTCCATCGCTGGGCAATGCCTCTGCCATCGCTAGAGCCGAATAGCCCGTAAACAGGCCAATCTCTAGCACCCGTTGCGCTTGCGTCAAATGCACCAGAAATTTGAGCATTTGACCTTCCACATGCCCAGAGAGCATTTCCTGCTCTAGCTGGCGCACTGTTTCACCATCCGTAAATCGCTTGCTCCAGTCCTCCGCTTGAGTCCGTTGCACCAAGGCAGCCAAGGCAGGCGATTCGGGTGTCGTACAAACATCCAAATACGGGTCGAGTCCGCAAGCTAGGGCACAGACTTGCTGCAATTCAGCTTTGAAAACGGGATCAAGCCCATCGATCGACTCGGCGCGACCGACCAAGGCTGCTAACTTCGCTGAGATAATTCCAACGGGCGTAACGGGTCTCATACGCCTGCTCCCTCTAAGGCTGGATCGAGGCGCACGTACATATCCTCACCATTGCCCTGACGAGGATAGTTTTGAGCGATCGCTCGGTGAACCGCTAAGGCCTTGTCCAACTCAGATCGCGTTAGGTCGTTCATAAACACGCACTGCCCAATCGGGCGGGGAGCCGCTGCTCGCTGCAAACCATCGCGAGTCCGCGTAATTGCTTCGGTCGCTTTCCACAGGAGTTCTGGGGTGAGATAGGGGCTATCGATCGCCAGCCCCAATCGGCTCATTAAGCCTAAAATGCGATTGCGGTCTTCAACCGAAATATAGCGGCGCAACTGGGCGATCGTCGCCGTAAATGCCATATCAATGTTGACGCTATGACCGTGCAACATCGGTGGTTCTGGCGTTAATTCTAGCGTCGGACTCCAGGTATGACCGTAAGCAATCACTCGATCTAAATCTAGCTCATGCAGGTTGGGCACCTCTAGCTCTAACATGACTTGAATTGCCTTGTAAGTCAGACGGTGCCCCACAGCTTGCAACTCAGGGGTGCCATTCAGATAGCCAAAACGGCTGTGCATCAATGCCGCACCATGTTCTTCTAGCAGCTCAAAGATTTCTTGATTGCCCACAACTGCAATCTTGATTAACTCTGCCATTCCGTTGCGAATTTGATCGATCGGCAAAGTTCCCAAAAATGAGAAATCAAGAATCACCTTTTGAGAGGCATGATACGCACCAAGACGATTCTTTAGTTTGCCGTGATTGACAGCAACCTTAATCGCCACGCTAGCATCAATCAAGCCAATCAAGCTTGTGGGCACGCGAATGTAGTTGGTTTTGCGACGATAGGCAGAACAAGCAAACCCAGCAACATCGGTCGTGAGTCCGCCACCCACAACCAAAACAGGCTCCTTACGCACCAGTCCAAAGTCGGCAAACGCATCGACAATCTTCTCGAAAGTTCTCAGAGTCTTTTCAGGCTCTTTGATGCTGACTTGAAAAACAGTCAAATCGATTTGATAGTGAGCGAAGTACCGATCGATCTGCTGGCGATACAAACCGTAAACAGTTTGATCAATCACCATCAAGCAGCGTCTGAATGGTGCATAACTTTCGGCAATTTCGGGATTCCCAATTTTGAAAGCACCGTTTACATAGAGCAAACTGAAATCAATTTTTTCGTAGCCTTCAATATGAAAGGCACAATCTGTAGACGTAAAAGTAGCCCTGATGCCTGCCATAAGGTTTCATTCTGAGATTCTGTTACAAAGGTAACAGAATCTCAGAATTTATTCAACATCTCCTGGCAATTATGTTTTGCCCTAGTGGTCTGTCAAAGCAAAAGTGACGGATAATAGGGAATACAAATCAACAGAATCCCAGAAGCAATGCCCGCCAAACGATATCTGATCTCTCTGAGTGATGAGGAACGCCAAACTTTAGAACAACTGACAACTAAAGGAAAAGCCTCAGCCCGTAAAATTAATCATGCTCGTATCTTGCTCAAAGCCAATCTCAATCAAGAGTCCGATCGCTATCGCTGTAGGGTGCGTTCCCTAATGTGGCTCCCACTGCTCCACTGATCGATTTTTGGGGAACGCACCATAGACATCTCCAAAAATTTATAAGTCAGTCACAGCAAGGAAGAGAGGCAGATTAGACCAAGAGTCAAAATTAGCTCTCAAAACCGATTAATCAGGGTTTAAAGAGACAAAATCCAATTTTGACGGAAAACTATGGCTAAT
>NZ_JADBVM010000026.1:0-8669 GCF_020244875.1 Microcystis sp. M44BS1 | reverse complement strand
TGTCAGTCTGTAGAGCGACCATAAGACCAGAACAGAGTAAATCTGTTAAGGCAGGTGCGAAAAATCCTTCGGGAAAGAAGCAGAAACCCAAATCGTGAGGTTTGGGAATCGCCGTCCGTTTTACGGCGGCGAGGATGTCAAGTGTCAACATATTAGCTATGTACACTGATTCCGGAGGATTGTCTATTCAACTTAAAATTTGATGTTATAGGGGTATTATGGTTGTCAATGTAAAGTTTTATTACAGGATTCAACGTTTCTGGGTTTTTCCCTAGTTCTAAGACTTGTCATGTCTGTCTCAATCAAGTGGGTAGTTTTCCGCTTGAGGTTAGAAATTGGACTTGTGTGCATTGTAACACAACCCATGACCGGGACATAAATGCGGCGATAAATATCAGAAATGAAGCCTTACGGATATTATCGTTAGGAAAAGCGCGATACTGCCTATAGAGGGGATGTAAGACCAAAAGCTGGGCGTAAGTCCATCTTGAGGCAATCCCCCGTGAAATAGGAAGCTCTCAACTCTGTTGAGAGTAGTTCACCCCCCTGAGTCGTAAACGCTAAAAGCGAGGGACAGAATTCGAGAGAAATCATCTGAGGAGCCACCACACCCTCAGCCTCTCTGTCCGGTAACGATGTAAGATACCCTTTGGGCGATATTGGTGGCGTGATCGGCCATGCGTTCCAGATGACGGATTAGTAAAGCCATCAGCAGGATTGGTTCCACCACACCCTTAATATCTCTTTGATGGGCGAGAGTGTGATAGAGATAATCATAGGCTCGATCGACCGTATTATCTAGTTCTTTGACCTTTGGACCTGCTTCTTGATCGAGGTCAGCCAAGGCAACAAGGCTCGTGGCTAACATATACTGAGCATGGTGGGACATAGCCTCGATCTCACTCATACAATCGTGGGGAGTATAGGCGAATAATTTGAGAGCTATTTCCGCCAAATCCTTGGCATAATCGCCGATACGTTCCAAATCGCGCACTAATTGCATAAAAGCACTTAAAAGCCGCAAATCTTGGGCTACGGGAGCCTGTAGAGTCATGAGAGTGGCACAATCTAACTCGATTTGACGGTAGTAGCGATCGATTTCCTTGTCAAGGAGGGGGATTTTTTTCGCCATTTCCAAATCCCTAGCAAAAAGGGATTGATGGCTAAGACGAAAGGATTCTTCGACCAAGGTTCCCATTCTCAGCACATCCTGTTCCAATCGCTGGAGAGAACGAGCGAAATAGGTGCGATCGCGATGATTGGTTTCTTTGGATAGGCTCACGGTCGGATTCGCTTAACATAAAACTACTCTTTCTCTACAGTGATAACAAGAAAATTTTCGATTTTGTACAGTTGTCTAGAGAACTTGACAGAATTTTTTCTCTAGGGGAAATGGGGGAATGGGGAAATGGGGGAATGGGGGAATGGGGAAATGGGGGAATGGGGAAATGGGGGAATGGGGAAATGGGGGAATGGGGAAATGGGGGAATGGGGAAATGGGGAAATGGGGGAATGGGGAAATGGGGAAATGGGGAAATTCAACTAAAACCCCAACACCCTAAAACCCCAACACCCCAACACCCCAACACCCTAAAACCCCAACCCCCCAACACCCATCACCTCATCTCCTTTTTTTGACGGGGGAGAGTGACTTGTAGGCGAGCGCCACCGGTGTTAGGATCATTTTGAGCGACGATCGAACCGCCATGGGCTTGAATAATCTCTTTGGCAATCGATAAACCTAAACCGGTACTATGATCCTTGCTGCCTTGTTTTTGACGGGTGCGGGAAGGATCACCGCGAAAGAGGCGATCAAAAACGTAGGGTAGATCCGCTTCGTTAAATCCCTTCCCGTTGTCGATAACGTCAATTTTCAGCCATTTTTCCCCGATAGTATCGGATATTTCCCGAATTTCTAGGCGTATTTTCCCCTGATCGGGACTATACTTAATGGCATTATCAAAGAGATTCAGGAAAACTTGCAGCAGACGAGAACGATCGACTTCTACCGTCCAATCCACCGGAGAGGAATAATCTAAGCTAATCTGTTTTTGGGCGGCTATTGGGGTGACAGTCTGCCAAGCGGTGCTGATTAGAGCCTGTAGATTAATCATCTGGTATTGTAAAGATCGCCCCGCATCCGCTTGTAATTCACTGATTTCTAGCCAATCGCGCACTAATTGGCTCAAACGCTCCACTTCTTTCGCCATTTGTTCTAACCAGCGTCTTTCGGGAGCTTGGAGGCGTTTTTGTAAAGCTTCGGTGAGGAGAGAAATAGAGGTTAAGGGAGTGCGTAACTCGTGAGTTAAGTCAGAGAAAGCTCGCTCGCGATTTTGCGATAATTCCACTAAAGGCTGTCTATTTTCGATAAATACAGCGATTTCACCTTCTGGCAGCGGATAACCGTAACCCTTCAAGGCAATCGATTTAGGAGCAATCACTTGGCGATCGCTAATGGGGTTAACAGGATAATTAGTCGGGTAAAAAGTCCAAGTTTGCACCTGTGGACTCTGTTTTTGGCGAGTTTCTTGAATTAATTGATCTAATTCGTAGGAGCGTACCAATTCCAGCAGCAGACGCACTTGATCTGGCTGCCAGCGATCGAGTTTTAAGAGGGTTATTGCCTGTTGATTGCACCAGAGTAGTTGATTATCGGCATCCACATGAAGATAGGCGATCGGCGCTAGTTCTAGCAAGGATTTCTGAATTTCTAAGCTCTTTTCTCGCTCTTGCAGACTTTGGGAGAGAAACTGTAATTCTCGACGCACTAGGGAGGTAACGGGAAAAGAAGCCGACAAATCCACCGAATCCGAGAGAGCGATCAGGTTTCGCTTTAACTCTCCATTTAAGCGTGAGACTTGCCAATAACAAATACTCAAACCTAAAACTACTCCGAAAATAAAAGCGAAAATAGTCATTATCCCAGAAAGCGGCGATCGCTAAACTTGAAAATATAATCGCTCACCTAGCCAAAACGATAACCGAAACCGCGTACAGTAATCAGGTATTCCGGTTGACTGGGATCGATTTCCAGTTTTTCCCGTAACCAGCGAATGTGAACATCGACAGTTTTGGTGTCTCCTAAAAAATCTGGTCCCCAAATTTGTTCAATTAACTGCTCTCTTGACCAAACTCGGCGCGGATAACTCATAAATAGGTCGAGGAGACGAAATTCTTTAGGAGAAAGGTTAATTTCTTCATCTCGCACCGTCACCCGACATTCTTGGGTATAGAGAAAAACATCGCGGAATTTTCGCACGGGAGCGGCAGCTAGGGAAGTAAATCCTTGACGACGAATCAGAGCGCGACAACGAGCGACTAATTCTCGCATACTAAAGGGTTTAGTCAGATAATCATCGGCACCCACTTCTAAACCCAAAACTCGATCGGTTTCGCTGGCCTTGGCACTTAAGATTAAAATCGGGATAATATTGCCGTGATAGCGCAACAGACGGCAGATATCAAGACCACTGATTTGGGGTAACATTAAATCCAAAACGACCAAATCAAACCGAGATTCACCGTGATTAGATTCTTGACTTTGCAGTAATTCTAGGGCAGCGCGACCATCACTAACACCGAGCGCCTCATAACCTTCTTCTTCCAAAGCCAAAATAATCATATCCCGAATCACTTCTTCATCTTCAACGATTAAAATCCGATGATTGGGAACGAAATCCGTACTCGCCGACAAGGGGGGGGTGTCAAGGGTTAACATAAAAATACTTGATTATTCGTCCTAATTTTATCTCAATTTGTCAACCCGCATTCGTTTTGGAAGGCTAGAGCCGAATGTTATTACAGTTATCTACCTGGTTAGAGGTGGAATCCTATCTAGAACAATCTCAAGGAATTATTATTCCTATCGGTTCCACGGAACAACACGGGCCGACGGGACTAATTGGTACAGATGCTCTATGCGCTGAGGCGATCGCTAAAGGAGTAGGGACACAGGTACGAGCAATGGTAGCACCAACCTTAAATGTCGGTATGGCCCTACATCACACGGCTTTTCCCGGTACAATTAGTCTTCGTCCTAGCACTTTGATTCAAGTCATCCTCGACTATGTGACTTGTTTAGCTAGAGCCGGTTTTCGTCAATTTTTCTTTATTAATGGTCACGGGGGCAATATTGCCACCCTAAAAGCCGCTTTTTCGGAAACCTATTATCATTTGGATGCCCTCAATTTGCCTAACACAAACGAGGTTAAATGTCAAGTGGCCAATTGGTTTATGGTGCGAGAAGTTTATCTTTTAGCCAAAGAATTGTATGGGGAGCAGGAGGGTTCCCACGCTACACCGAGCGAAGTGGCGTTAACTCAGTATCTTTACCCTGAAAGTCGTAAAAACGCCTTTTTATCGGATAAAGTGGCTTCTGGTCATGATATTTACGGTGCGGCTAATTTTCGCCAAAATTACCCCGATGGTCGTATGGGTTCCAATCCTGCTTTAGCAACTCCCGAACACGGTCAGAGATTCTATGAATTAGCCGTGAAAGAATTGAGTAATACTTATCTGGAATGGCTCTCTTGTTCTTTGTCCGAGTGATAGTGACTAAGCCACCGAGATCCGGAATAATTTAACTGTAACCCTAAGTGAGTGGTTTCAATTAAATTGAAGATAGATTTTGTCTTTGATCCCCCCTGCCCCCCTTGATAAGGAGGGTGCCGATCCCCCCTTAATCCCCCCTTAATAAGGGGCAGATCCGAACAATTTTTAACCCCCACCCACTTAGAAAGAAAACTTAAATATCCAAGGAGAAAATTGATGATTACCACCACTGACAATAACTCCAATCAATCTCTGGTTAGTTTGCGGGAAATACAAGAATTTTCCATCGCAATTACAGCCAAAAGCCTCAATCCCGCCATGCTAACGGTTGATTTCCTCAAATATTCGGGAATAGTTCCCCCCGACTGGGAATTAAATAGCCAGCCGGTACTCAATCCTAATTACGCTCAAGTTAATTTTCAAAATGGCATCGGCATCGCCGCCCAACCCCGGAAAATTACCTTTGTGGAGATGATTAACTCTCCCGATAGCCTGAACCTGAAACTGCCGGAAATTGTCGGTTTATATCTAGATAAACTCCCTTTAGCCGAATATCAAGCCCTGAGTATCGCCCCAAAAACTATTGTTCCTCTCCCCAGTAGCCCCGATGCCGCTAAAAAATACATCACCGAAACTCTTCTGGCCCCCGGTCCCTGGCTCAATTTCGGTATAGCCCCTCTACAAGCCAGCATCAATCTACTTTATCAATTAGAAACCTCTCAGCTATCCGTGGCGATTAACGAGGCAAAATTGCAATTACCCGATGGCCAAACCTTAGCGGCGCTACTATTTGCCGGCAACTTTAACTATAATCTGGCCGAGGGCAGCGATCGATTGAATCTCCTCAAACAATATCTAGGACAATGGCAAAAAGACCTAGAGATTTTCCGAGAATTAGTCACTCAGCGTTTTCTGGAAAGACAAGTGCCAGTTTTCCCCTCTAATATCAATCTGCCCCTAGGACCCCAAGATGGACTGTAATCAGTAGTCAGTCAATATTTACCGATAACCTAAAACACATCCACCCCCGCAAACCCTTGTATTTTGGCATTAGCAGCTTCCCCACAGCTGCGCGGGGTGGGGAATAATTTCCCCGGGTTAGCTAAACCTTTGGGATTAAAGCAATCCCGCACATAGCCCATAGTTTCTAAGTCAATCTCGTTGAACATAGCGGGCATATAACAATTTTTATCGATGCCGATACCATGTTCGCCCGATAAACTGCCCCCAACCCGCACACAAAGTTTGAGAATTTCACCGCCTAATTCCTCCACTTCTGCCCAGGCCCCTTCTACCCTGTTATCGTAGAGAATCAACGGGTGTAAATTGCCATCCCCAGCGTGGAAAACATTGGCGATTTTATAACCGTATTTTTCACTTAAAGCCTTAATTTCCTGAAGAACAGACACCAATTGAGTGCGCGGAATCACCCCATCTTGCACAAAATAATTAGGGCTAATTTTCCCCGCCGCCGCAAAAGCCGCTTTTCTGCCCTTCCAGAGTTTCAAGCGGGTTTCGGCATCATTAGCCGTGGTGATATTTCTCGCCCCATTTTGACGGCAAATCTCGGCAACCCGATGTTTATTACTGGCTACTTCTACCCCTAAACCATCCAATTCCACTAATAAAACTGACTCGGCATCCCGCGGATAACAGCCGGTAGCCACCACGTCTTCCACGGCGTTGATACTGAGATTATCCATAATCTCCATCCCCGCCGGAATCATTCCCGATTTAATAATATCCGCCACCGCTTGGCCCGCCGCCTCGATACTGGTAAAATCGGCCAGTAAAACACAGATAGATTCCGGAGTTTTCAGGATTTTTAAGGTGATTTCCGTGGCAATGCCTAAAGTTCCCTCGGAACCCACAAATAAACCGGTTAAATCGTAGCCCGGTTGTTCCGGTACTGTTCCCCCCACATCGATAATTGAACCATCGGGAAGGACGATTTTTAAGCCCATAACGTGATTGGTAGTGACACCGTATTTTAAACAGTGAACCCCGCCGGAATTTTCCGCCACATTACCACCGATCGAGCAGATAATTTGACTAGAGGGATCCGGTGCGTAATAAAATCCCGCCCCGCTTACTGCTTGTGTCACCCAATTATTAATCACCCCGGGCTGCACCACCACCCTTTGATTATCTAAATCAACCCTGAGAATCTGATTCATCCGCGCCGTGACGATGAGAATCCCCTGTTCTAAGGGTAACGCCCCTCCCGATAAGCCCGTTCCTGCCCCCCTCGCTACCCAGGCAATCTCGTTATCGTGACAGAGTTTCACCACCGCCGCAATTTCGGCGGTGCTGCGGGGCAGTACCACAAGAGCGGGTCTTTGTCTGTATCCTGTGATACCATCGCACTCGTAGGTTAATAATTCATCTTTGCGACGGATGACTCCATCTTTGCCGAGGATCGTTTCTAGCTGTTTGATCAGATTGGGGGAGATTTTCGGGGGATTTTTGAGTAACATAGGTTTCAGAGCGGCGGAGTCGCCATAAAATCGCTCTATAGGTTAAAATTTCGCCAAAAAGCCTGAAATGAAGCTTTAAAAACTGCTCTCTCCTATTTTACCACTATAACTCCCTCCTCTGTAGATAGAAACCTGCAAGAGTCCGGATTATAGAGAAAATTGCCGATAAATTTCCCAGTGCTTACCGTTATGAATTAGGAGGGTAATTTCATCGATCATCACCTCAAAAAATAGCTCTTGATCAGCATATTTTGACCAAGCTTTCCAGAAATTATCTTTAGTTAAATCTCGGAAGCCAACGGTTAAATGGGGCGCAAAAGCTCGGCTTTTTGAGGCATTATCGCTGATATTCAAGGAAGATTCTAGCTGCTGTAAAAGCCGTTTTTGCAGAGTTAATAATTCCGGGGTTTTCTGGACATTAATATAAATGACTCGCGGTTTAAAGGCAGAAAAATTCTGGAGAATTAGGGGAATAGGAGAGTGCAAGCGGGCAAATTCCTCTAAACATCTTTCTAAATCTGGTAATTGTCCTAAATTCCACCGAAAAGGGGGTTGGAGAGTGACGTGGGGAGGCGATTTCAGGGCAGCGCGACTATTGTAAATTTCTGCAAACTCTAACTTGATTTTTGTGGCAATTTCCTGTACTTCTGGCGGCGGCAAAAGCGCGATAAAAAATAGAGATCCTTGAGGTTGATTCATGGAAACAAGCAAAGCTACAGAAATAAAGCTGTCACCTCGATTCTAGCAGTCTTCCATAACTCTAAGCTAATTGTATATCTCTGTTACATTGCACCCTCGACGGCCAAGATTAATCGGTATAATTATAGGGTTGTTAATCCGTCCTAGCCTACTGGAAATTTATGCCCTGGTTTGTCAAGATAGAAAAAGGCATTGTTGATAAAACTACCTTCGATCGCTATGTCAGCGCCCATAAGGACTATGTGCGTGATTTAATTAGCCAAGGACGAGCAGCAAAAACCGGTTATTGGGCAGAAAAGGGCGGCGGAATGTTATTATTTAAAGCCGATTCTCTTGAGGAGGCCCAAGCAATTATAGTTCGCGATCCTTTAATCGAGAATGGTTGTGTGGAATACGAACTCCATGAATGGCGAATTGTCGTAGAATAATCCAGCTTTTCAGGGAACAGTAATCAGTAATCAGTGAAAAGACGGCAATGTTAAGCTGTTGATTATCTAAATAGGGCTGGCTGAATAAATCTAAAAACCTTTTAAAATAAGGCTTTTGACCTGTTAAAATCCGATGTTAGTGCCAGAATATAGGATTGGGACCTTCAAAAACCTGGCATTATCCAAGCTGGCACTAAAAAAGAGGGCAACAAAGCCTGAAAGTGCTGCCTCCTAACCCCACCAACCAACTTTTTCGGCACACCCCAAGTAGTTAGGTGTTAACTGTCAGATTCCCCCTCAAGGTAGGGTTGATTCATGAATCAACCCTACCCCTTGCCCCCCGATGTCGGGGGGCAAGGGGGGGGAGGTTCGGCTAATCTAAAAATAAAGGGATATCTTGAAATTGTAGTTTCCTCATCGGAAATTTTGGGTCTGAAACCCCGCCGTTCTAGGTTGGCTTTACGTTAGAATTAAAAGGCCAGTCTCGAAAACCAAGTGGACGGCGCAGCACCTT
>NZ_JADBVM010000259.1:0-14668 GCF_020244875.1 Microcystis sp. M44BS1 | reverse complement strand
TGCCGATCCCCCCTGCCCCCCTTGATAAGGGGGATGCCGATCCCCCCTTAGTCCCCCCTTGATAAGGGGGGTGCCGATCCCCCCTGCCCCCCTTGATAAGGGGGATGCCGATCCCCCCTGCCCCCCTTGATAAGGGGGATGCCGATCCCCCCTTAGTCCCCCCTTGATAAGGGGGGTGTCTGATAATAATTTTTAACGCCTACATACTTATCGAAAAATTACTGGCTGATTATCCTATCAACTGGCCTTAGTCTGTGATTTCACTCACAGTGCTATTCCTGTATTCTCACAGTTTTCACTTGACCAAAAATTGATAGTATTGTAGTAAAAGTAACCATTCTTAGATGGACTGGCTTATGAACAATCGTTTATACCTTCACCTGATGGCTAATAAGGAAAAGGGGTTTGCCTTGCCTCTTGCCGTGTTAATTGGACTCATCCTCATGGTGACAGGAATAACTATGATCATGCGCGCCCAAGGGGACCAATCGAAAGTAATTGCCCAAAAAGTCCGGGCTGATGCTTTAAGAAGTTCCGAAGTTGGAGTGGCTCGCGTGCAGGATTTACTGAATAGCGTTCGAGTTATGGCGAGGTTTAATAGTGATAGTAACTGTGATACTCGCAGCTGTTGGAAGAACGCCGAAGTGGTTACTAATCCCAGTAACGATTTACAAAAAGATTTAAAAAAATTAGTCGATGCCGCCGCCTGTAGTAATCCCGAGGCGGCTGCTACCCTGCCGGAAAAAATCGCTGAATTAAGAGGTTTGGCTAGTAGTAATTGGGTTAAGCTCGATAATAATCGTTATTATCGTGTGGTTAGATATGATTATAATCCTGTGACCAGCCGGGGAGTTCTCACCCTCGAAGGACGTTCTCGCACCAGTGCCGCAACAGACCTAACTAAGACTGATCGCAATATAGATAGTGACGATAATGCCGCCTCCCGTAACCGCGTGGTGGTAACTATCCCTATTCTTAATGCCCCTACCCCCGCATTTAACCGCACCACGGTCCCAGCTTTATGGATAAGTGAGGGAAATGCGGACGATGGTGCTAAATTTGAAGGGGATGTGGTGGAGGAGGTGGAAAGCCCAGAATGCAATATTAACCAAGGTAAGATTCAAAAGCCCAGCACTGTAACCAGTCCCCCCTACACAGCGCAATTTGTCGGTGTCCGTTTCCCCAAATTACCGCCGACTCCCGAGGGTATTCCAGACCTAGGAAAGCTTACCAGTCCTCTTTTGCCTGCTCAGAAAATTTTTCCCAGAGACACTGATTCTGACCGCCAGGTGTACGAGTATAGCGTTGATAGTATCAACTTGAAAGATGAGGATAAGATTACCATTACTCCGGGGAAACGGGTAGTTTTTTATGTTAAAGGTGATATTAAGGGTGCGATCGAACACAATTGTGGTGATAAAGGCTGTTCGGGCAATCTACAGATTTATGCCTATAATGAATCAGGTTCCATTTGTCTGACAGGAAACCAAACACTACAAGCGTTTATCTTTGCTCCTAACTATTCCCTCGGTAAAACTGGTACTGGTTTCACCGGTGCTGCCTGGGGTAAAGATTGGGGCAAAATTTCAGGCTGTCCCTCAACTAGCGGTGCTGTAGCTGTGACCCAAGGGGTACAATGGGCTGACTTAATCGCAGACCTGAGACCCCCATTTCCCCAGCTTGGTGGTATTGACAATTGGTGTGAGGAACCCATCGATACCGCTCCTGGTAAATCTGAGTGTAATTAATTTCGCGACTGCTTCACCCTCTCCCAGTCCCTAAAAAAGTTTAACTTATCGGGTTAATGAGGGGGGTTGAGGATTTCGGTTCAGGACAGGTTTTATTGGTGAAATCACAGCGATAAATTGCCGGTTTTTGCCAACTGAGGGGAATTTCCAGTAAATCCCTCGAACCGGTCATGGCTTGTCCCAGAAAGAGAGCCAGAGCGATACAATTGAGAATTGTATGGGCGATGCGCCAACGATGGGAGCGGTCTTTATAGATATCTTCGACAATTGCCAGAGAGAAAATCATCAGTATTGATGCCGCCATACCGATATAGTAGTGAGACCAATACCATTGGGCCGAGAGTCGCCAGACCCCATCCTGAGCACCGATAATAATTAAACCGATGCCAGTCAAGGTGGCAAAAATTCCGCGCCAGAGAGCTTGTCTAGCGCGGTAGAGACAGACCAAAGAGGCAATGGTGACAAAAAACATCAAAATCACAAAAATGACCTGAAAGGAGTCTAATTTTCCATCTTTTTGTTTATCGACAAAACCATTAAACCCGTAAACGACCGAGTAAGCTAGTGCTAACAGGTTAACCCCTACCACTGTACCCGTTAACCAGCGGCCTAAGCGTAGATGTTCCGGCCCGACCACTGGCGGAATTTTACTTTTATTTCCCGCGTTGGTTTCTAGGCGACGTTGACGGGTTTGCCAAGCAAAGTTAACTACGAGGCCGATAATAGGGAAAACGACCACTATCGCTAGGACAGGATGAATGAGAGCCAGAAAATCGACTAATTGCATATAAATATCCCGAAAATCGTCAGCAGTTGACCAGTTATAGCCTTGTTTTTTTTAGCTTATCGCAGATATCAGGAGCCGGTCGGCAAAAGGCAAAAGGCAGGAGATAGGGTGATAGGGTTTTGGGGATTTCAGTTATCAGTTATCAGTTATCAGTTATCAGAGGCTCTCTTGGGTTTCGTGTGATAAGCAAAATTTATGGCTTTTCAAACGGTCTTTGGATAAGGCTTTCAGTGCTTACTTACCCAAGAAACTATCAAGAATACCCACATTTTCCCACAAAGTACAAGAGAGCCTTATCAGATGTGCGTTTTCAGTTCACTGATTACTGATTACTGTTTACTGATCACTGAAAAACCCACTTCCCATTTCGGACTAGGAACCTCTTTGATTATCGGCTAATCTAAAAGCAGCAATCCCTAGATTCAATCCTGACTATGAAACTACAAGAACTTTTGACAAATATCACTCCGGTTTCCCCGATTTCTTCTCCTATCGCTTCTATTACCGAGATTACAGGAATTTCCACCAATTCCCATGCTTGTCAACCGGGAGATTTATTTATCGGTTTACCTGGCACTCGCGTCGATGGCGGCGAATTTTGGCGTTCCGCTTTGGAAACCGGGGCCCTAGCGGCGATTATCTCCCCGGCAGCCGCCGCTAAATTTCCCCCCCCGGAGGATGCTTGCGTAATCGTTGTGGCAGATTTAGTTACTGCCACTGCTGCGATCGCTGCCAAATTTTATCATTATCCGGCCCTTACCCTAAAATTAATCGGTGTGACGGGAACCAACGGCAAAACCACCACCACCCATCTAATTGAATATTTTCTCAGCCAAGCAGGGATTCCCACCGCGTTATTCGGGACTCTTTACACCCGTTGGCAAGGATTCCAAGAAACTGCTAATCATACCACCCCTTTCGCTAACGAGTTACAAGCCAGTTTGGCCAAAGCGGTGAGCGCCGGCAATGAAATCGCCGTCATGGAAGTTAGTTCCCATGCACTGGCCCAGGGACGGGTACAGGGTTGTACTTTTCCCGTGACGGTGTTTACCAATCTCACCCGGGACCATCTCGATTATCACCTCGATATGGAGGATTATTTTGCCGCTAAAGCTAAATTATTTAGTACCGATTATCTGCAAGGTAAGGCGATTATTAACGTTGATGATGCCTATGGTCAACGTTTAGTGGCCTCCCTGTCTCCCCAACAGGTTTTAACCTATAGTGTGTCCGATGCTCGTGCCGATTTTTATACTAAAGATTTACACTATCAACCCACGGGAGTTCAAGGGGTGATGGTGACTCCCCAAGGAGAAATAGCCTTTGCTTCTCCTCTGGTGGGTCAATATAATCTAGCTAACCTCTTAGCGGCGGTGGCGGCAGTGTTAGAATGTGGTGTAGATTTAGGGACAGTAATCGGTCAAATTCCTCAGTTTTCAGGAGTACCAGGGCGGATGGAACGGGTTAGCACCGCTCCCGACCAGGATATCAGCGTCATTGTCGATTATGCCCATACTCCCGACAGTTTAGAGAATGTTTTAAAAGCTTCCCGGCCTTTTATTTCCGGTCGGATGATTTGTGTTTTTGGTTGTGGCGGCGATCGAGATCGGACAAAACGACCGTTAATGGGGAAAATAGCGGCCGAATTAGCAGATTTAGCCATAGTTACCTCCGATAATCCTCGCACAGAGTCTCCCGAACGAATCCTTGAGGATATTATCGCTGGCATTCCCCCAGAAATTACCGTGCAGGTAATTAGCGATCGCGCTGTGGCCATTGACACCGCTATTCAAGCAGCACAACCGGGAGACGGAGTAATTATTGCGGGTAAAGGTCACGAAGATTATCAAATTTTGGGGACGGAAAAAATCCATTTCGATGACCGGGAACAGGCCCGGGCCGCTTTGATGAAAGGGAAAAAGTGATGAGGGATGATCAATTATCAAGAAAAGCTAACATTAGTTGACAATTGGCAGAAGTAGCCAATGTTAAAATATGTGATAAGCTGGAAGGGTTTAGGTGCAAATCCTAGTTAGGGAGCAACCGCTATCTTGATAAGTTGCCCCTGTCTTGACTAAGCAATGACACAAAAAAGGCGTTACAGGCGTTTTGATTGTCTGAGGCCTCTGGCTTTAGACGTTGGGAGATACCCCCTCTTGAGGAGAATCTCTTAAAGTTCATTGTTAAGGTGTGTTAGTAAAAAAGATCGGTCAATTGGTGGCTCTAGATGACCTACTGCCTTAATCCCAACTGTACTCAACCGAAAAACGCCCCGACAGCGTTAATCTGCGAGAGTTGCGGTTCAAAACTTCTTCTGCACGACCGCTATCAAACCCTACGCATTTTGGGGAAAGGTGGGTTTGGGGCAACTTTTGTTTCATCGGATCTGTCCCTACCAGATAAGCCCCTCTGTGTGGTCAAACAACTGCAACCTCCCCCTCAAGATGCTAATGTTTTTCGCATGGCGAGGGAACTTTTTGATCGAGAAGCGGCCACCTTGGCCAAACTGGGAGTTCATCCGCAGATTCCCCGATTATTGGACTATTTTGAAGATAATCAACAGTTTTATCTAGTTCAAGAATACGTTAAAGGTCATAACCTGCACCAAGAGGTCAAAAAACGCGGACCGTTTAGCGAAGCGGGAGTCAAACAGTTTTTAAGTGAACTCTTGCCGATTTTGAAATATGTCCACGAGCAAAAGGTAATTCATCGGGATATCAAACCCGCTAACCTAGTTCGTCGGCAAACAGACCGAAAATTGGTTCTGATTGACTTCGGGGCTGTCAAAAATCAAGTTAATAGCGTCATGGCCAATGCCGATTCTCAAACCGCTTTCACTAATTTTGCCGTGGGTACCCAAGGTTTTGCCCCCCCCGAACAGATGGCCATGCGTCCCGTTTACGCTAGTGATATCTATGCGGTGGGAGCTACCTGTCTCTATCTACTCACGGGCAAATCTCCTAAAGCGATCGAAGTTGATATTAATACAGGTGAATTACTCTGGGAAAAATTAGTCAAGGTGAGTCCCCAGTTTGCTAAAGTCCTGAAAACAATGCTGGAAGTCTCTGTCCGTCATCGCTACAAATCCGCCCAAGAGGTAATGGATGCTTTAGACATGACGGCTTATGCCGATAGTCTAGCCCAAAGTTTAATCGCCGCTCCAATGGTTACTTCCCAGCCCCCCCGACAAGATTCAGGTTCGATAGCCACTTCCTCCGTTTCTGGCCGTCTCAAGTCTAAATTTCGTCCCAAAAATAAAAATCCAGAGGACTCTCCAGATAATATGCTGGGGGGACAGATGGCTTTTTCACTGATTAATACAAATGTATTGAATAAAAGTCAAGCCCGCAGCAGCACAGAGCTAACCCTACTGAAGAAAAAACCCCGCTTAGATGAAAAAGCGATTCTCGATGCTTACAATAACGGCCGGCGCAATTTCGCCCAAGAGGAATTACCAAATCTCAATCTGGCCAAAGCCAAACTTTTTGGCATCAATTTCTGTCAATCCAAATTAACAGGAGCTAATTTACGAGGGGCGGATCTGTCCAATGCGGATCTGGGCCGGGTTAATCTCAGTCAAGCTATTCTCAAAAATACCAATTTAAATAATGCCTATCTCGGTTATGCAGACCTGGAAGGGGCCGATTTACGCGGGGCTAATCTCACTGGCGCCCATCTTCGCTACGCTAATCTCAAAGATGCTAATCTTTGCGGGGCTAATCTCTCTGATGCCCAAGTAACTCGAGAACAAATCGCCCTGGCAAAAACCAATTGGTTAACAGTTATGCCCAATGGTAAACGCAGTTTCTGGTAATCTTTTTTCAGTGATCAGTAAACAGTAATCAGTAAACAGTGATCAGCAGACCCTAATTAGGGTTTGCGGCAAAAAGCTTTTCCTGGGGGCAGGGTGTGGGGTGTGGTTTTTTACCGATTTTGAGGTAGTCAGTTACCTAATTTTCAGGGAAAAAGTCCCGGAATTTTCCCCCCGATCCCCGCAATGGCTGGCACTTTTTGAGGGGAAAAAAGTATAAAAGTCTTACCCAACAAGGTTTTTAGATTTTTTCAGCAAACCCCACTTAAAACTCAAATCTGATAACTGATAACTTACCCACTGATAACTGATCACTGATCACTGATCACTGATTTAACCGCGGCTTTCCTTAAAGGTTTTGTAGGCGGTTTCGGAGTCGAAAATATGGCAATAATCAACGATTCGCTGCATTAATGCCCAAGAAAACTTGGTTTCTTTCAGGTGACTCCCCCAATTTTCTTGGAGACTAGCGTGAACTTTGCGGAGGTTATAGGAAGGAATCGCCGTCGAGATATGATGGGGGATATGGACATTAATATCGTGACAGAGAATTTCTACCCAACGGGGATAACTACAGTGAACTGTCCCTTCTAGTTGCGCTAAAGCTTGATTCCACTCTTCGGGATAGTAAAATTGAATATCGGGGTCTGTGTGATGGACAAGGGTAAAGGTACTCATCCAAAAATGATAGACAAACCAAGGCACCACCCAAAATTTAACGAACCCCCAGACACCAGTGTAGAAAATTAGGGTTGGGAAAAAAATAGCGGCAAAAACCAGAACTACAATCATCGAAAAGCGCGCTTTTTCCCGTTCGTTCTCTTTGAATTGTTCGATATTGAAGTGTAGAATGCCCCAGTGGGCGATCGAACCGAGCCACCAGAAACGGCCGCGAATGCCGCGATAAAAGAGACGCACTAAGGGGTTGGCCGAGTTAAAAGCTTCTAATTCCCACGGATCCCAAGCATTATCTATAGTTACCATGTTAGTTTTAGCATGATGGCGATCATGGAGGAAACGCCAGCAGTGGAAGGGATAGATAAGCGGTAAGAGGAAAATATGACCGACAAGATCATTAACCCAGGGTCGATTAGAAAAAGACCGATGACCGCAATCATGGGCGATCACAAAAAATCCCGTTAAAGCTGTACCCGTGAAAATCCAAGCTAAAGGCAGTAAATACCAGGGAGAATAAACTAGCATTGCATAACCCGCAATGACCGCCAAAATATTCGTAATCACACCAAACCAAGCTTTAACTGGGTCTTTCTGGAAATATTCTTTGGGAATGCTTTTAATAATATCTTTCAGTTTAAAGTCTGGCTCGATCGAGGTGATCAACTCCCCATGCAATTTATCCGTCGTTGCCGTCATGAAATCTCCAATTACACTTAGGTGAACCCTTGACAAGAAATCAGCTAGGAGGTTTGGCTAAATTCTGCCTACTACCACAAGCCATCTTTTTTGTCAATATATTTTTAACTTTAATTAATAAACTTCCAGTGAAGCTTAATAATCCTTTACTTTATATACCATAAGAGGAGATTTTCTGTTTTGGCAAAATTTGACGGCTTGGGATTTTTACGGGGAAACTCCCCTGCTAAAATCGGGCGTTGTTTCTGATTTTACCACTCAATCCCAGCTTTTGGGGGGTTATACCCCCCAAACCCCGGAGCGCATTAGTTTTTCGGTGGGATGCTTACACGCAGCTGCTGATACATTTGTCATCATCTAAGAGTCACTGATAATTGCTGATTGTCGGTATTCCTGCAAATCTGAGATGCACCCTTGACGGCTGCCTTTTGCCTCTTGCCTTTTGCCTTCAAAAAATGATAACTGATAAAAAAACCTAAATATTGACTATTTTTAGGCATTTTTTAACGATTAGCGGTGCTTTCTAGGGATTTAATCTCCTCCTGTACCTTACGGTGTTCGCGATTTAACTGTTTTTTGACCGATTCGGGGAGTTGTTCCTGTTTTTTCAGGGCATTATTAAAGTAATCTAGTGCCAGTTTCAAAGAGCCAGTATTTTTATCCGTATTGCCTTGAATTCTCAGGATTTGACCCTTCAGATACATTAATTCCGGATTATCGGGGGTCGCTTTCAGAGCGTTATCGATAAACCGCAAAGCCTGATCATACTGCTTTAAATCCCGGTAAGCTAGAGCTATACCTCGATCGACCAAGTAATCGGGACTCCCGTATGTTTCTAGCCGTTGAATTGCCTCTTGGGGACTAGAAAAGGGCAGATTAACCGCTAAAATCAAATCCATATAACCCTTTAACAGGTTCAATTCTGGATCCGTAGGATTAACCTTTTCTGCGGTTTCCAAATACTGAAACACCTGTTGTAATCTGGGGATAGCCGATACTGCTCCTTCGGTTTGAAAAACGTAGGTTCCCTCCAAAAAACTCCCCACCGCGAGATACAAATTTCCCCTCAAAGGGTCGCTATCCTGCATTTGTTTGGCCGCTTCCTTAGTTTTCTCGGAGTAGGTTTTGAGGGTGTTCCAATCCTGGTCGGTAAAAGCAAGAGAGGCGCGCATAGCATGGGACAAAGGTTCTTGGGGTTCCTTTTCCGTGGCCTCAACAATTAATTTTTTTGCCTCTAGATAATTACCTTGTTTAAAAATAGCGTTAAAAGCGGCCTCGGTCTTATCACCAATCGGTCGGGGATTGGTTTTGCGGAAAGGATCTCCAGCTAACCCGGGACCAATCCAGTTAACCACTACCATAACAGCCAGCGAAGCACCGATCGCCATTTTTTTAGTTAAACCTAACCTCAGCACCATGGTCAAAAGTCTCCTTGAGCGAATGAAAAAATCTGTCACAATAGAAACGAGTTTCTAGACTTAATTTCCAGTTATTTTCCTGTCAATGCTTTATCTCAAAGATGTGGTTTATCATCCTCCCGCTGCCCTCAATCCCATTTTACAGGGGATTAATCTCGAATTAGCGCCCCAAGAATTAGGTCTGATTGTCGGGCCCAGTGGTTCTGGAAAAACGACTCTTTTGGAAATTTTAGCAGGCTTTGCCGATAAAACGGCGGGGACGATTCACTGGCGCGACCAAGAATTAACGGTGCTGCACCTGCAACAATTAGGAGGAATCGTTTTTCAGTTTCCTGAACGTCATTTTTGCGGTAAAACCATCCTTGAGGAGTTGCGTCTCGGTCATCCAGAGATTAAAAGCGATCGCCTAACGGCGGCCTTAAAGGAGGTAGGATTAGAAAATACTCCCCTGGATACTTCTCCCCATAATCTTAGTGGGGGTCAACAGCGTCGTTTATCCCTCGCTGTCCAGTTAATCCGGCAGCCTAATCTGTTACTTCTCGATGAACCTACGGCCGGTTTAGATTGGTCGATGCGTCGTCAATTGGCCAAACTTCTCGCTAGTCTCAAACAACACTGGACTTTATTAGTAGTTAGTCACGATGCTGGGGAATTATTGCCTATTGCTGACCGTCACTGGAAAATTGAACAAGGACATTTGAGGGAAGTAAAAAGTGAAAAAACAGATAGTTGAGGTTTTAGGGTATTGGGGTTTTAGGGTGTTGGGGTGGTCACTGCGTCCGCGTTCGGGGGGTGTTGGGGTTTTAGGGTTTTAGGGTATTGGGGTTTTTAGTTGAAATTCCCCACTTCCCCACTTCCCCACTTCCCCACTTCCCCACTTCCCCACTTACCCACTTCCCCACTTCCCCATTCCCCCATCTCCTGTCTCCTGACTCCTGACGACCGGCTCCTAACCCCACCAACAAACTTTTTCAGCAAACCCGAATTAATGATCCTTCCTGAATTATTTGACCTTTGGCAAGAAACCCTAGAATGGCAACCCGATGGGGCCCAACAAGCGCGATTTCAACAACTTTATGAGTTGATTTTAGAGGGTAATCAACGTTTTAATCTCACCCGAATTACCCAACCGGAGGAGTTTTGGGAAAAACATCTTTGGGATTCTTTATCGGGTTTAGCTTGGTTACAAAAATCCCAGCCAGATTTATTGACAAAATCCCTATCAGTCATTGATTTGGGGACGGGGGCCGGATTTCCGGGGGTGCCAATTGCGATCGCCTATCCCCATTGGTCGGTGACTCTCTTAGATTCCACCCAAAAAAAGATTAATTTTCTTGAAGAAGTTATTGACAAATTAGAGTTAAATAACACGAAAACTCGTTTAGGTCGGGCGGAAATCGTCGGGAAAAACCTTAAACATAACTCTGCTTACGATATCGTCTGTTTGCGTGCGGTAGCTAATGTGGATATCTGTGTTAACTATGCTTTGCCTTTCCTGAAAAAGACCGGAATCGCTATTCTCTATCGTGGTCAGTGGTCGTCGGAGGATAGTTTGAGTTTAGAGAAGAATCTAGAGAAAGCCGGCGGTAAAATCCTCGAAATTGCCAGTTTTACCACTCCCTTAAGCCAAAGTGTCCGTCATTGTCTATATATCGGCAAGGGATAACTCTAAGCGGTGAGAGGATGAAAAAAGAAAGCCAAGGCGAGGATAGCATAGGTAGCTAAGAGTAACATTCCTTCCAACCAATTCGATCGCCCATCACTACTAATCGAATTAGCCAACCACACCGCTACAGCCACTGCCACCAACTCAAAGGGATTAAAATTTAGATCCATGGGCTGACCGATAATATAACCCATGATAACCAAAACTGGAGCCACAAACAGGGCGATCTGCATACTGGACCCGACGGCCACAGATACCGATAGATCCATTTTATTCTTAAGAGCGACGGTGACGGCCGTAGCGTGTTCGGCCGCATTACCGATAATAGG
The DNA here is from genome assembly GCF_020244875.1 of Microcystis sp. M44BS1. Lineage (NCBI taxonomy): Bacteria > Bacillati > Cyanobacteriota > Cyanophyceae > Chroococcales > Microcystaceae > Microcystis > Microcystis sp. M44BS1. The sequence continues at coordinate 3,535 of NZ_JADBVM010000259.1, read as the reverse complement.
CAAAAGAATTACCCCAGTAAACAGCGCCGTTAAACCTAGCTGTTCCGTAGCCTCCTCTAGGGATGCCACCAATAACTCCGATTCTACGGCCACAGCGATGGTAACGATCAATAAAATCAAAGACCAAAACCAGATTTTCGGCTTTGCGGGGTTTTCTCCAGCACTTTCCTCCTCGATACCAGCAATCCCGACATCATAGAGATAGGTGTGGGTTTTCATGGAAAACAAGAGACTTAAACCATAGACGAAAATTAACACCGCTGCCACGGCCACGGATAGACGTTGCAGGACTGGTTCCCCGACTCCCGTGGAGGTAAATTGCACGGCAGTGGGTAAAAGAATCGCCACCACCGCTAAATTCATGGCTGAAGCATTTAAACGAGCGGTTATCGGTTGAAATTCCTGTTCTTTGAAGCGTAAACCGCCTAAAAACATCGATAATCCCATAACTAAGAGTAAATTACCGATAATTGAGCCAGTAATCGTCGCTTTTACCACATCGATAAAACCTTCCCGCAAAGCGACATAGGCGAGAATTAATTCTGTGGCATTGCCAAAAGTGGCATTCATCAAACCGCCAATATTTGGCCCGACCACCACCGCAATCGCTTCCGTGGCTTCCCCCATGTAGGCCGCTAGGGGGATAATGGCTAGACAAGCGGTGATAAAAACAACTGTTCCGCTCCAGTGTAACAGGGAACCGGCGATCGATAGCGGCACAAAAATTAATAGGATGGCGAAAATGGTGTTTTTGCTTAACATAAAGTGGGTAATTTTGTCAAGATAATTTTATTTCGATCGGAGATGGGGACTAGAATCGGATTTTAGCCAAAATTCCCCAGTAGAACCGGTTATTATCCATAATATTGCCCTAAAACCGTCTCTGAGCGACTTTTCTAGGGGTTCGGGGGGTGATTGGGAGGGAACAGTCACCGGTTTAATCACGATTCCGCGACTACCAAAAACAATTTCTCCCACTAATCGCGCCCTTCTCATGTGATTATCGGAAGTGACCAGATAGACACTATCAATACCTTGGGCTTTCAGTTGATCGGCTAGGCTAGTAAAGTTAGTGACAGTATCTCGCGCATTGTAATCGAGATGGAGACGTTCTAGGGGAATTCCCGCTTTTTTAAAAATCTTTTTCACATATCGTCGCGGACTACCGGAAGATACCCAAATCGGTAGATCGGGATATTCCTTAGCTAATTTTGCCGCAAAACGTTCTCGATCGGCATGACCTCCCAAAACAAAAATCGCTTCCGGTTTTAGCCACTGCTGACGTAAATCGTGGTATAACCAGCCTAAACTCGCCAAAATTAGCGGAATAGCCAGCAATTTTAACCTAGATTTGCCTAACTTCCCTTTCAGAGAAACTCGCTTTTTTCCCTGAGAATTAGCCTTGAGAACCATATATCAGTGATCGGTGAGCGGTTGTCAGCCTTCAGCTTTGTGGATTAAAGTGATCGAGGGTGAGGATCATCGAACTCACATTGACGTGGGAGATGGGGATTTTATTCCCCAACTGACCGATAATTTTCCCAGAACTCAGGTTGATTGATGCGGTCGCTTACATTCCCCACCAACGGGCCACCGCTTCAGGAAGGGGTAGCAAAATACTTAATAACAAAGCCAGGGAAAATAGGCCTAATAAATCTCGTTTATTATCCAATTCAGTCACATCATTTAAAGCAGGTTGATCGCTGACTGGCATTAATAAGAGAATAATCGCCCAGAGTAAAAAATCTGGCTGCACTAGGGCTAAAATAAACATGAATAATCGAGTTAATTGACCGATAATTATGGCGGTTTTCTGCCCATACATGGCGTGAACAATATGACCACCATCCAATTGACCCACGGGCATTAAATTTAGGGCTGTAACGATAATTCCCACATAACCGGCTATCGCTAAAGGATGTAAATGGATGGCTTTTCCTGCGATTAAATTACTGCCGAGAGCTAGTTTAGCTACGATAGACAAGAAAAAAGAAAACTGCGGATTTAAGGACTGAAAATTTAATAAACTGCTTTGATTAGTTAGGGGAACTATTTCCGAGAGGCACAATCCCCAAAACAGTAGAGGAATAGCGATGATTATACCCCCCAAAGGACCGGCCACTGCCACATCAAATAAAGCTTTGCGGGTGGGAACCGGGGAGCGCATTTGAATGAAAGCCCCGAAGGTGCCGAGGAAGAAAGGAATGGGGATAAAATAGGGCAAAGTAGTTTTAATTTTATATTTAACTGCTGTAAAATAATGACTGAATTCGTGCAGTCCTAAAATAGCAATTAAGCCTAAACTGTAGGGTAAACCTTGCAATAATAAACTAGAATTATTTTCTAATTGTTGGGTGGTAATGCCACTTAATACCGCACCGATGACTGTGGTGGTTAAGAGAGTTAATAACAATAAACCCAAGGCAAGAAAGGGGCGAGTAATTTTTTCAGTTTCTATAGTTTCTGTTTTTTGCTGCCAGGGATTAGCCACAAGAGCGAAAAAAGGTTGTCCCTGAAAACTTTCTTGGAAAAGCAATAAAAAGCGATCGCCAAAAACCTTTTCCACATTGTTTTTAATCACTTGATAAGCTTCTTCGGGAACCGCTCGCAATTTCCCCCGACAGAGAATTGCTTGGGGACGATAATCGATATTTTGCAGATAATAAACACCCCAAGGAAAACAATCTCGTAGGGATTTTTCCTCTTCGGCAGTGATCGGTTTTAAATCATTTTTAGGTGCAGGATTATCAATATTTTCTAGGACTAAATTCGCTGTTTTTGGTGGTGATGGGGGACTTTCTTGGGGAGTAACCCGACCCTTTTGTACTAACCACCAGTACAGAAAAGGGCAGATCACAAAAGGACCGAACAGCAAAAATGCCGGTATGGGAGTATCCTCTCCATAGATTAACGTCCAGCCGGTCCAAATTAGAGCCGGAGTCATCAGGACTAACCAAATTAACCATATTGGTGTTGTCGTGATTTTGGCCACGCTACGCTTGACGATAAAATAGGTGAAACCGCCAAGAATCCCTAATAACAACCACATTTCCATATCGGCTCTTTTCTCTTGAATAAAAAGCGGCTAATTTCAGCCGGCCTGGTCATCGAAAAACTGGGTCTGAAACCCCGCCCTTTAGCGATAGCGGAGGGCGGCTTTATACAAGTTAGTGAGAAACAATTAAACCGTTAGAACGACGAATTAACTGAATCTTGCTAATAGCTATCTGTCCCAATCGTTTCCAACTGGTATCGCTTACAGATAGCTGTTTTTCGGTATCTCCACTAACATAACCAATTCCTTTGGGAGAAGAAACTAAATCTCCTTTACGGAACCCATGTCTTGTGGTAGAGCCACCATATTTACGTCGTTTACCACCTTTAGAAAAAACCCTCAGGTGAAGTTGACGACGACTAATAGGAGGACGTTTGATGACAGCAAAGGGAGCGTTTGTTACTTTAACAGAACCCTTCCAATCATATCCATGTCCATTATAATTGTGAAATTGCAAATAATCTAAAAATTGAAAACAGG
>NZ_JADBVM010000258.1:0-15622 GCF_020244875.1 Microcystis sp. M44BS1 | reverse complement strand
TGCTGGTGTTTGTATCGAAGTTGCTGGTGATTGTCCCGTCAAATCTTGTAAAATCTCCCGCGCTGACTGATAACGCTTTCTTGTCCCAAACTCGATCATTTTATCAAGAATGCGCCCTAAATCATCCCGAACATTATTATTAACTAAAAACTGTCGCCAAATCCATTCATGGTCACTGGTATCAAATAAATCAAAGGGTGAAATCTGAGTCAACAAATAAATACAAGTGACTCCTAAACTATACAAATCACTAGGATTGTTCGCCTTACCGTTAGCTTGTTCTGGTGCGACATATTCCGCTGAACCGATTACCGTACCAGTAACAGAACGGTTAAGAGGTGTAACAACTTTAGACGCGCCAAAATCTACTAAAACCGCTTTCTTGTCTGAGTTACGTCTAATAATATTTTCTGGTTTAATGTCTCGGTGAACTACTCCCTGACTATGGATAAAATCTAAAACTGGCAAAATATCTGTTAATAAAGCTTTAATCTTGGCTTCATTAAATACCCCTTGGCTTCTTAATTCTTGTTCTAAATTCTGTCCTTCAATATATTCTTGTACCAAATATTGACGATCATCATCATGATTGAGATAGGCGAAAAGTTCAGGGATTTGGGGATGTTTTCCTAACTTCTCTAATTGGATTGCTTCTTTTTCAAACAATTCTGAGGCTTTCTCAATTGTATCAGTTCCTTGAGCCGAAGGAAAAAACTGTTTAATCACACAATAAGGTTTAGAAGGCTTACTATAATCTACCGCTTTAAAAGTGCGACCAAATCCTCCTTGACCAATTAATTTAATTGCTTGATAACGCTCTTGTAAGAACAATTTAGAGCGGCATTTTTCACAGAATTTATTACCATCTGGATTGGCAGAAGAACAATTAGGATTGAGACATAGACTCATGGTTTTTACTCCTTTAAGTAGTTGGGTTGACGTTAAAAAAGTAGCTCTCTTAGGTTTGGTGGGTAAAATGTATTCTAAGATACAGTCCTGCCAGCGAGCGAGTGGAAGGAACCACAGAGACACAGAGGACACAAAGATTGATCGCTTCTATAATAAGTTAAACTGGTCGCAACGCGCTCGCTACGCGAGATCATACAAAGAATAAGAGAGCCACTATCAGTGTCATCCAAGATTTGTAGCGGCCAGTGCCTTCGCAGAAAAAGAAGAGTCTGCATAACTGAGAATAATAGGAATTGTCGGTAATGCTTCATCCTCAGAAAAGGGAAACTCAACTGTACTAGGCATGAGCAGATGCCCCTTGGTCATCCTGAATCATCTGCATCAGTCTAACGCACCCTACCGGACTGTTTCAGCTAAAATAGGGCAATAGATTTCGGCTTAAAGTCTTAGATTATAGAATTTCTAGCATTTTTCTAATACACCAAATTAGCTGAAACAATCCACTACGTTTTACTACTAATCACGCCGGCTACTCAAGAGGGCCGTGATCAGCAAATAGGCCAGCGTCACCCCGATACTGATTTGGAAGGAATAGGGAGCAGCGCGGTATCGATACCAACTAGAAAAAGATTCAAGAATTCTCAGGGTGAACAACACCACCCAATTTAAGGAAAGCATTAGGAGATAAAAAAACGCCCCGACTCCCAACGACTGCACAAACCGATTTTTTAATAAATCCATAGCCCTAACCAAGTTAACTCGAACTCTTACAAATTAATTATATGTTATAATCGTGGTTTAACTAATTTTCCCAAAAAAATTAGCATTACTTTTCTCCATCAATACTAAACACAAGCACGATACTGAAAATGATAGGAATTGTCGGTAATGCGTTATCCTCAGAAAAGGGAAACTCAACTTTACTAGGCATGAGCAGATGCCCCTTGGTCATCCTGAATCATCTGCATCAGAATGTTTGCAGCTGCCGTTGCGTACTAGGGCGACCAAATTGGTTACTCTGATGCGGAGAAGATGAATTGTAGTTCAGCGTCTGGGATTTGTGTGGCCAAGAGTTTGAAGAGTGATAATTTGTCTGACTGACTCAGATTATTGACCAGAGGAATTAACTCAGCGAGTGACATGGTTTAAACTTCTAGAGGTGCGAGAATAAATTCTCAATAAAATCTTAATTGGGAGTATTATCTGGAAAAATTCGTCTAGTATATAGTCAGAAAGAGTTTTAAATAGTTTAGAAACATTCTTTGGTATGTAAAACCTATGGAAGTTAGAGAGATTAAAATTCGTGTTGACGCGGAATCGGCGGAAATTTATGAATCAGCTATATTTGCTGATCGCCAAAAGCTTGATGCTCTTCTTAGTTTGAAGTTGAAAGAATTTGCTAAAAAACGCCGTCCACTAGAGGCTGTTATGAGTGATATCAGTCGGAAAGCACAAGCTAGAGGCTTAACTCCCGAAATTTTGAGTAATTTGCTAAGTGAGTAAAGTGCGATACGTTTTTGATACCAACGTAATCATTAAGTAGTCGTGCAAAATTAATTTCCTAGTGAAGATAGGCAAGAGGCAAGAGGCAAGAGCGGGGTTAGATATGTGTAATTAATTTTGCCTAGGTACTTAGCTCTTTGCTGTTTGAGGGTAGTAATCCTGACTTGGCAATTAGGGATGCACTCCAAAACGGCAAAATTTTGTTCTCATTAGAACTAATAGAAGAAATTGACGAAGTTCTCAGTCGTGCAAAGTTTAGAAAATATATCACAGATCAAGAAAGGGAAGAATTTTTAGACAGCTTTATAGATAGGGGAATATTGATTGAGGTGGTAGATGTTGTCAACGAGTGCCGTGATGCCAAGGATGACAAGATTTTAGAGTTATCGCTTAGTGGTAAAGCTGATTTGATTATCAGTGGAGATAAAGATCTGTTGGTTCTTAATCCTTTTCGCTCAATACAAATACAATCTGTTGATCAGTTTCTAAAAAGTGTTGGTCACTATCCACCAAACAAAAAGGAGTGAAAATAATCACTCCTACTGATAATCAAAAGAAAAACAGGCTTAAACCTAGAGAGCGTTGGCTCCTGCTACTACTTCTAACAATTCTTGCGTAATAGCGGCTTGACGCGCTTTATTGTAGGTACGGCTTAAAGTCCCGATTAACTCGCTGGCGTTCTCGCTGGCGTTACTCATCGCCGTCATCCGGGCTGCTAATTCACTCGCTGCCGATTCCTGGAGGGCGCGCAGTAATTGGTTATTTAAGTACAAAGGTAGGAGAGAATCGAGGATTTGGACGGGATTCTGCTCAAAAATCATGTCTTGGGGAAAAACCTGCGCTGGTTGGCTGGCCATTTTTTCCCGTTGTACCTTAAATTTTCCTTCTTTAGTCACCAAACGGAAAATCTCGTCATCCTGTACCGCTAAACCTTGGGTAGTTAAAGGTAACAGGGTTTGAATCACCGGAGTGGCACTGATCAGGGAGATAAAACGAGTATAAATTAACTCGACGCGATCGACTGTTTCCGATAAAAATAAGGAGAGCAATTCATCCCCAATCGTGCCAGCTTCATCGGCAGTGGGAATCTGTTCGAGGTTAATAAATTTGGCGGCAATGGGAGCATTCCGGCGCTCGAAATACTGTGCCGCTTTCCGGCCGGCAACCACTAATTGATACTTAATCCCTTGCTCTTTTAATTCATTCATCCGTTGTTCGGCACGACGGATGACGTTAGTATTATAACCGCCACAAAGACCTCGATCGCCTGTCACTACCAACAGAGCCACGGTTTTTACTTCCCGTTGGGCCAGTAGGGGTAAATTAACATCACTAAAGGCTAAACGACCTTGGAGATTATAGAGTACCTGAGCGAGGGCATCGGCAAAAGGACGGGTACAGAGAACTTGTTCTTGGGCGCGACGCACTTTTGCTGCCGCCACCAGACGCATGGCCTCGGTAATTTTTTTGGTATTTTTGACCGATTGAATTTGGTCGCGAATCGCTTTGAGATTAGGCATAATTCAGTTATCAGTTATCAGTTATCAGTCATCAGTTATCAGTCATCAGTCAAGATTCGGTGTTTAGGAGGGAATGGAGAGGTGGGGAAATAGGGAGATCGGGAAATTTCAACTAATACCCCAAAACCCCAAAACCTCAACACCCCATCCCCTAAAACCTAACCCCCATTACCAACATTCATTTACTGATTACCAAGATTATTTAAAAGCCTGTTTGTACTCGTTGATGCCATCTTTGAGCAGGCCTTCCGCTTCGTCGTTGAGTTGTTTTTCAGTGCTGACGATCTCAACGTAACGAGGTTTGCTGGTTTTCAGGTATTCCCGTAAACCGGCGCAGAAATCGATAACTTTATCGGTGGCGATATCGTCGAGATAACCGTTTAAACCGGCATAAACCACCGCCACCTGTTCCCAAACGGAGAGGGGGAAGTTTTGGGGCTGTTTGAGGATTTGACGCAGACGTTGACCGCGAGACAGTTGTGCTTGGGTGGCCGCATCAAGGTCAGAAGCGAATTGAGCAAAAGCTTCTAATTCGTCAAACTGGGCTAATTCCAGTTTTAATTTACCAGCAACTTTCTTCATCGCTTTCGTTTGGGCCGCCGAACCGACGCGGGATACGGAAATACCAGCGTTAATTGCGGGACGGAAACCAGCGTTAAAGAGGTCGGTGGAGAGGAAGATCTGACCGTCAGTAATCGAAATTACATTGGTGGGAATGTAGGCAGAAACGTCACCGGCCTGGGTTTCGATAATCGGCAGGGCGGTCATGCTACCACCACCGAGGGCATCGCTGAGTTTAGCGGCGCGTTCTAGTAAACGGGAGTGGAGATAGAAAACGTCGCCGGGGTAAGCTTCCCGACCGGGAGGACGACGCATGAGCAGGGATAGCTGACGATAAGCTTGAGCCTGTTTGGTGAGGTCATCGTAGATAACTAGGGTCGCTTTGCCTTTATACATGAAGTATTCGGCGATCGAAGCTCCGGTGTAGGGGGCGATATACTGGAGGGTGGCGGGGTCGTTAGCGTTAGCGGCCACCACCACGGTGTAATCCATGGCGCCTCTTTGGGTGAGGGTGTCGATTACTTGGGCGACGGTGGAGGCTTTTTGACCGATGGCGACATAGACACAGATCACGTCTTCGCTTTTCTGGTTAATGATCGTGTCAATGGCGATCGCTGTTTTACCGGTTTTTCTGTCACCGATAATTAACTCCCGTTGACCACGACCGACGGGAATCATGGCATCGATAGCGGTAATGCCGGTTTGCATCGGTTCACAGACGGATTTGCGAGCGACAATACCGGGGGCGGGGGATTCCACCAGACGGGTTTCGCTGGCGAGGATGTCCCCTTTCCCGTCGATGGGACGACCGAGGGCATCAACGACGCGGCCGACTAAGGCGTCACCCACGGGAACCTGAGCGATTTTACCGGTAGCTTTCACCGTACCGCCTTCTTTAATCCCGAAACCGTCACCCATTAACACCGCACCGACGTTATCTTCTTCGAGGTTAAGGGCGATGCCGACGGTTCCATCTTCAAATTCTAATAGTTCTCCCGACATGGCCTGTTGTAGGCCGTAGATGCGGGCAGTACCGTCACCCACTTGCAGGACGGTTCCCACGTTGGAGACCTGTACTTCTTGGTTATAGGATTCGATCTGTTGACGAATAATCGTGCTAATTTCGTCGGGTCTGATAGCTACCATAGTTTAATCTGGGAAAAAGTAAAAAATTAGAAGGTGAAAAAACGGCAAAAAAGAGAGATTAGATGACCTTAGCGCAGGGAGAGGCTGAGGCGTTGTAGTTGACCGCGAATGCTGGCATCAAAGACTTGGGAACCGACTTTGATCACCACACCACCGATCAGGCTGGTATCAACTTTGGTTTTCAGTTCGACCACATTCGCCCCGGTCAGGGTTTTCACTTTGTCGATGACGATTTGTTTTTGGCTATCGTTCAATTCGGTGGCCGAGGAAACTTCCGCTAAAACGGTGTTAGTCAGCGCTCTGGCCAGGGTGAGATATTGTTGACAAACGGGTTCTAAAAATTGAATCCGACGTTTATCGACTAATAACATCATGAAGTTAGTTAAATAGGGATTGGCACTGGTCCCCATTACTTGGGAAAGAACGGCTTTTTTAGCTTCTTCTTTGATGACGGGATTGCCGATAAAAGCTCTTAGATCGGGAGCATTTTCCAACAATTCTAAGAGGGATTTAATTTCGCCGCCGATCGCTTCTAATTGTCCGCTGCTTTGGGCGACGGAAAGTAATGCTTGGGCGTAGGGTTCGGCAATTTCTGAACTGATTAAACTTCCCTGCATCTATTTACCTCCTAGGTTGGCCAAACTGCGATCAATTAGGGTTTGTTGTACCGATTCTTCCAGACCGGCGCTTAATTGGGATTCCACATTAGCTAAGGCTAAAGCGGTAATTCTTTGGCGTAATTCTACTAAAACGCGATCCTGTTCCGCCGAGAGATCTTTAGCGGCACTTTCGCGCATTCTTTGAATATCGAGTTCGGCTTGGGCGGCGATGTCGGCGGTGACAGTTTTAGCTCTATCTCGAGCATTATTGATAATTTGTCCCGCCTCTTGTTTTGCTAGGGCGAGTTTTTTCTGTTCTTCGGCGAGGGCGTTAGCGGCAATATTTTTCCGGTCTTCAGCTTCGGCTAAAGCTTCAGCAATCTTCGACTGACGTTCTCCGAGGATTTGTCCGAGAACTTTGCGGCCGTAGAAGATGACTAAACCGAGCAGAATTGAGAGGTTAAATAGGTTAGTTCCTAGGATATCGGTGTTGATGCCGAATCCTTCCGCTGCCGCTTCCTTCGCCTCCGTGGCTAATAATAAAACTGTGTCGATGATCATGATTATTGAGGGCGGGGAGTAGGTTATTCAGTTATCAGTTATCAGAGGTAAGTTATCAGTCTTCTAACTCCTGACGACTGAGTTCTATCTTTTCACTGATCACTGTTATTAACCAAGGGCTGGGGTTTAGCGAACGAGTTCGGGGCCGAGGAGTTTTTCGAGAATTTGACGGGAAAGAGAGGCCACTTGTCCTTCTAGAGAACGAAAGGCTTCTTCTTTCTGTTGGGCAATTTCGGCGGCGACGGCTTCTTTACGAGCGATCGCTTCTTTTTGGGCTGCGGCAACTCGTTCGCTGGCTAGTTTTTGGGCCTCGGCTTGCGCTTGGGCGATAATCTCTTGGGATTGTTTACGAGCCGAACTTAATTGCAATTCGTACTCTTGTACCAGTGCTTCGGTTTTGGCTAGTTGTTCTTTGGCTCCACCTTCGGTTTGCCGAATATACTCCGCCCGTTCATCTAAAACTTTACTGAGGGGTTTATAAAAAACGGCGTTCAGGATCACTGCCAAAAGAATAAACTGTAGTGCCATCACTGGCAGGGTGGCATCGAAATCAAACATTGATTTATTCCTGATAAATAGAAGCTATAGACAGGTTCAAAAAAGGAAGATGATCCCCCTGCTTTAACAATAAACAGTCAGGGGGAATCACTAAAATTCCCTTAATTAGCTATCAGCCTTCCGTCCCAAAAACCAGACTTTTTAGTTGGCTGCTTGGGCGGTTTTTTATAGTTTTGAAAACTCCGCTGCCAAGCTGAGGACTGGGGGCTGATAGCCCACTGCTTTTTTAATTAGGCGAAGGGGTTAGCGAACAGTAAAACGAGAGCGATAACCAAGCCGTAGATGGTTAAGGATTCCATGAATGCCAAGCTGAGGAGAAGGGTACCACGAATTCTTCCTTCAGCTTCGGGTTGACGGGCGATACCGGAAACAGCTTCTCCAGAAGCGGTACCTTGACCAACACCGGGGCCGATAGCGGCTAAACCAACGGCGAGGGCGGCGGCGATAACGGAAGCGGCAGCTACTGTGGGGTTCATGGTGATTTTTTCCTCTATTTACTAATCAATTTCAATCTGTTGTTTACAGAGCGCGTTCTCAGCCGTAAAAAATGGCTGGTTTTCTGCTCAAAACTCCCGAAAGAGTTTTTGGGAAAGAACGATCTGGGAATTCAGTTGCTCATCCTGAATTCGACCAATAATTTCTTAGTTATTATCCTATTATTTGGACACTTTTTCCTAAGAAATTTTTCTTTTTTTCGTCCCTCGCTTTTAAGCGTGTTCCTCTTCGTGTTCCGATTCCAGTGCCTCATGGATATAGGCCCCGGCAAGGGTGGCGAAGACAAGGGCCTGAATAGCGCTGGTAAATAAACCGAGAGCCATCAGGGGTAGGGGTACGACTAGGGGGACAAGGAAGACTAATACGGCCACTACCAACTCGTCCGCGAGGATGTTTCCGAAAAGACGGAAGCTGAGGGAGAGGGGTTTGGTAAAGTCTTCTAAAATTTTGATCGGTAATAGCACGGGAATCGGCTCTAGGTAGTGAGCGAAGTAACCGAGTCCTTTTTTACTGATGCCCGCGTAGAAGTAAGCGAGGGAAGTCAGTAGGGCTAACGCCACCGTGGTATTGATGTCGTTAGTGGGGGCGGCTAATTCCCCTTCGGGCAGTTCGATTAACTTCCAAGGAATCAAGGCCCCTAACCAGTTAGAAACGAAAATAAATAAAAATAGGGTGCCGATGAAGGGCAACCAGGGTCGATATTCCTTTTCTCCTAGCTGGTTTTTGGCTAAATCGCGCAGAAATTCCAGAACGTACTCCATGAGGTTTTGAATACCGCTAGGGACTTTCTGGATCTTGCGGGTAGCGGCGATCGAGGCGATGATTAAGATAGCGAAGACGATCCAGGAGACCGCGATCACTTGCCCGTGAATTTTTAGTCCGCCGATGTGCCAGTACCAGTGTTGTCCCACTTCCAGGGAAGCGAGACTATAAAAATTAAGCACACTTAAACTGTCTAACATTTCCACCTTGGGGAGATTCAGGTTCGCAAATCAGGGTTATTTTAACGGTCAAAGGGTTTAGGAATCGGCTTTCTGCTCCAGCTTGAAGATGGTTTGCAGGGTATAGACGATGATTGCGCCTTTATAGGTCAAAAAACCCAAAAAAACCGGCACTATGTGCAGTTCTTGCCAACGACTGGCGATGATGATTAATCCAGCGAATAGGGCTAATCCTTTTTTGCCTACCCGATTTTTCGTTACCCCCAATTTTTCCACTTCCCCGGCGAGGAGTTTTAGGTAAACGACTCCCACCATTGCCCCTAATAGGTAATTAAGGGCAGTATTGAGGGAATAAAACAAGCACACGGGTATAAAGATCAGACCGCTTAAGATCAGGGTGGTGATCAATAGGGTGTTTTGTAGTTGATAGTATTCCCGCATCGGATCTGACGGCGGGTTAGTTTCTGGGGTTGGGGGAGATTCGATCGATGGGTCAGACAAGGTACACCTAAATCAGCGATAGACTAATCTCAATATCTGGATTGCTTTCCCAGCTATGACGCTCAGGTAAGCCACAAGACATATTATCACGGCAGTGGCAACAATTATTAAGCAATTGTAAATTGTCTTGATTCCCCCCGCTCGCAGCCGTCAGCTTTTTTCTCTCCCCCTCCCCTGCTCCTTTCTCCCCACTTCCCCAACTCCGGCGCTCCCTCTTGCCTGTTCCCTAAAACCAGAGACTTCCTACCTCACTATTAAGATAACTGCGATAACTGTGTTTTTGAGGACATTGTTTCTTGTCCCCACTCCTCAATAAACCCGAACCTGAAGAAAAATTTACCCCTACCCCCTACCCTAAAAGAAAAATTTTTTCTGGAAAGTTTTTCAGCATCAGGGTTTGATGGTTTGAGTGCCAGCTTGATCATTTTAACCAATATCATCCTTGCCCTTGGCGGGGGGTTAAAATTTGCTGCTATAAATAAGAAAAAAAGTTTTTGTGTGCTTCTCTCTGACAACAATCTCTAGGCAAAAAGCCGGAGATTTTTTTAAAAAGCTGATAACTGATCACTGATAACTGATCACTGATAAAAACTAACTAGGAACAATATTTAAGAAAGCATCGAAGTCTTTTAATGCTTCTTGGAATTGATTAGCAGCGAGACTAGCATCTTTTTCTTTGGCTGCCGCATCGATACGTTCAAAGTGAACGAAAAGATTTTTCGCTAACTGCTTGGCTTTTTCTTGGTCTTTGGGCAGTAAATTACGGGATAATCCTACCATTTCCTGACGCAATTGCCCCAAAGGACCGTGGATATAGGTGCGAGTATCTACCCAATTTTTGTCAGCGATGAGGTCTTGCAAAACGCTCATTTTTTCGCGAAATCCTTCTATGGGTTGGATGTAAACCTGTAACTGTTCGATTTTTTGCGGACTGTAAACGGTGGGGATAGTTGCTTGGGGACCACTGCAGCTAACCAGCAGGGTAGTAACTAGGACTAAAACTAGGGAAATAATCGAGCGAAGACGTGGCATTGGTTTATATGTACTATTTAACAAACTATTGACGTTCTCTCCCTTAACCAGTCAAGGTATCGGGACGATTTTTACTTTATCAGGTTGTGGGATTCCCAAATCAGATTTTACTCCCAACGGCCTTGACAATAACTCGGTGTTATTGGACGATAATCAGCAATTTTGCCTCTGATCCCCCCTTAATCCCCCCTTGATAAAGGGGGTGTCTGATAATTTTTAACACCTACCTACTTATTGATTACAGCTTAAACTGTTTCATAAAAGCTCGATCGATCCGATCTTTCCATAACCATAATAACGGTGATTGCCAGCCAAAACTGCCCCAAGATGCGATCGCTTGTTGGTCTCCTGTCCCGATTAAACTCAGATAATTTTTCTGGGGGAAATAGGGTTTTAGAGGCTGATTTTGCAGAATTCTTGCTAAATTATCGAACAGGGGTTTACCTTGTCGGACGGCAAAAACTCCCGCTTTCGGACGGGGATAATCTGGAATCGTGGCAATATCTCCCACGGCAAAAATATGGGGATGGGAAAGAGATTGCAGATAATTATTCACTAAAATAAACCCTTTTTCATCTGTCAGTAATCCTGACGCTTTTATCCAACTAGGGGCCGAGGCAGCCGTTACCCAAATTGTATAATCTGTGGGCAAAACTAACCCCGATGAACAGATAATCTGATCTGCTTGCACTGCCGTCACATCCGTTGATAAATATAATCTAATTCCCCTTTGTTGACAAATATTCTCTAAACGTTGACCGACCCAATTATTATGGGCTGGTAGGAGTTTTTTTCCTCGATGAATTAGAGATAAATTCAAATTACTGCTAGAGTTGAGAATTTTGGCCAAACGGGACTGCATATTTAAAGCTAATTCGACCCCGCCCGCGCCTCCACCAACAATGACGATATTTAGAGTATTATTGGGGTTAATAACCGCTTTTTTGAGGATTTCTTGCCATCCTTCCCGAAAAATCGGCACTGGTTTGGCGGGAATAGCGTACTCTTTAGCACCGATAACATTATCTACTGCCGGAATGCTGCCGATATCGATCGAGAGATAATCAAAGGGAATCTGTAAAGAATTATTACAAGTTACTTGACATTTTTCCGTATCTATGAAATTAGCCTTGGCTAAACAGAATTGCGCTTGAGAATACCTAGCTAGAGAAGGTAAATCGATATGAGTCTCGGCAAAATCATAAAAACCGGCGATGTGGCCGGGTAACATTCCCGAATAGGGGGTATGGGTGACATCGCTAATTAAAGTTAATTGAACGTTTTTTAGGGGTGATTGCCCCCAAAGACGAAGAGCGATCGCATGACTATGGCCACCACCGATAAAAACTAGGCGCTTGACTAAATCCATAAAAAAAGGGGATTGCTGCCAGAAAAGTTAAATTCTAATGAATATATCTTCTGACACAGAAATTCTGTTGCAAAATCGAGAGTGGATAGACAAAAACTCAAGACATCGGGGCCAGGAGCTTTTAACCAATGACAGTCAATTGGCATTTGGCTTTTTTCGGACTCGATATTCTTAAGTAAATTCTATCTAGTATCTTCGCTTCCCAATAGAGAGAAGTCTATGCAAGAAGTTTATATCGTGGCCGCTGTCCGGACTCCAATTGGTCGTTTTGGTGGGGGATTAATCGGATTATCCCCGGCGGATTTAGGGGCAACAGTGATGAAATCTGCCCTAGAAATCGCTAATTTGCCCCCAGAAGCCCTAGATTTGTATATTTTCGGCAATGTTTTGGGATCGGGTCATGGTCAGTTAATTCCCCGACAAGCGGCGATTAAAGCAGGAATTCCCGTAAGCGTGGACGGATATCGGGTGGATATGGTTTGTTCTTCGGGAATGATTGCCGTTAGTAACGCTGCTACCTCAATTCGCGCTGGAGAAGCGGATCTCGTCCTCGCCGGTGGCATTGAATCCATGTCCCAAACTGGCTTTTTTCTCTCCCATCGGGCCCGGTGGGGTTATAAATTCCTCATGGGTGCGCCGGAACAATTAACCGACCTATTACTGCACGATGGCTTAACCGATGCTACCACGGCTGAGGTTATGGGTTCCCAAGTCGATCGCCTCTGTCTCGATCGCGGTGTCTCTCGGCAAGCATTAGATGAAATTGCCGCCTTATCCCACCAAAGAGCGGCCACAGCCACAGAAAAAGGCTGGTTTAACGGTGAAATCGTGCCAATTGAGCTTAAATCTAAGAAAGGTTCCACAATTATCGCTCAAGATGAGGGTATTCGTTCCGATAGTACCCCAGAAGGTTTAGGAAAACTGCGGCCGGCTTTTAATCCGTCGGGAGTTTTAACCGCGGGGAATAGTAGTCAGATTTCCGATGGGGCCGCCGCTATCCTTTTAGCCAGTCAAAAAGCTGTGGATCAGTACGGTTTAAAACCAATTGCCAAAATCCTTGGCGGCGCTGTGGCTGCCGGAAAAACCGATCGCTTCCCGGAAGCCACCGTCCCGGCGGTGAAAAAATTACTGGCATCTTTAGATAAAACGATCGAAGATTTCGATTTAGTGGAAAATAACGAAGCTTTTGCCTTAAATAATCTGCTTTTTGAGATGGATCTGGGGTTAGCGAGGGAAAAACAAAACGTTCACGGTGGTGCGATCGCATTAGGTCATCCCATCGGTGCTTCCGGAGCGCGGATTCTGGTGACGTTAATTAACGCGTTGAAAGTACAGGATAAAACCCTCGGTATGGCGGCCATCTGTCATGGGACCGGTGGCGGAACAGCGATCGCAATTGAAAGAGTTTAGGAGGAAAAAGCTATGGTATCTCTGGGACTAGAGGAGAAAGTTATCGTCGTTACGGGCGGAAATCGAGGCATTGGGGCGGCTATTGTCTCTCTTTTGATAGATTTGGGGGCCAAGGTGGCCTACACGGATTTAGTCGCCGATAATCCCCAGGGTTTAGGCATTGTCGCCGACGTGACTAAGTTGGAATCCATGGCAGCGGCAGCTAAACAAATTGAAGCGGAATTGGGACCGGTTTACGGTATCGTCGCTAACGCGGGGATTACCAGAGATAACTTTTTCCCTAAATTAACGCCGCTAGATTGGGATTTAGTGATTAATGTCAACTTAAAAGGGGTTAATCACACGATTAAGCCGTTTATTGAGGGAATGTATCAACGACAAGCGGGATCGATCGTTTGTATTAGTTCTATTTCCGGTGATCGCGGTAATGCCGGCCAAACTAATTACGCGGCCACAAAAGCGGCAGTTATCGGTTTAGTCAAATCCTTGGCCCGGGAAGCTGCCCGTTATAATATTCGCGCCAATGCGATCGCACCGGGGTTTATTAACACCGAAATGACTTTAGCGATTCCCGATAAAGTTCGCGATAAAATCACCGCCGAAATTCCCTGTCGTCGCTTCGGTGAACCCGCAGATATCGCCTGGGCAACTGCCTATTTACTCTCTCCTGTTGCCAGCAGTTATGTCTCTGGAGAAGTCCTCAGAGTTAATGGGGCCCATCACACCTAATCAGTTATCAGTTATCAGTTATCTAATTCAAAGATGGAAAATGTGTTGGTTATTGTCCCTGCTAAGTTGCTTGATAGTAGCATAAATCTATGAAATTTCAATGGGATCAAGACAAGGCAAATAACAACATCAAAAAACATAGTATATCTTTTGAAGAAGCAGTGACCGTATTTGGGGATCCATTGGCCGTAACGATTTTAGATCCCGATCATTCAGTGGGCGAGTTTCGTTTTCTGACGATAGGACAGTCAAAATCACAAAAGCTGTTAGTCATATCCCATACAGAAAGAGAAAATGAGATTCGCTTAATTAGCGCCCGTTTAGCTAGTAAACAGGAGAGAAAAAATTATGAATCAGGAGTCTGAAGAAACGGTTAATGACGAGATGCGGACTGAATATGACTTTTCTGGTGGTATTCGTGGCAAATATTATCAAGCTTATCGACAGGCTAGTAATGTGATAATTCTCGATCCCGATGTGGCGGAAATTTTTCAAGATTCAGCCTCAGTCAATGAAGCGTTAAGATTACTAGCAAAAATTGCCAAGTCTGGAAAAATATGACTTATCAGTTATCAGTTATCGGGTGTAGGGTGGGTTAGTAAACTAGCGAAATCAGCGTTAAAGGAAAAGGGCAAAAATAATGGATAAACCGACACAAGCTTGGAGTGAGATGGCCGCCGATTACGTCAATCTTTGGACAGAAACCGGGGCAAAAATGTGGTCAAGTTGGTTTGATATGATGGGAGCGATACCGACTCCTATGGGCAATATTAAACCAGAATTGCAAGAGGCAACCCAGCGCTATTTTGATAATCGGGATTTATTGATCAAATTCCTAAAATTATCGATGGAAGCTTGGGAAAGTATCTTCCCGAAAATGCAAACAGGAGAAGACTGGCAAACAATTTTAAATAATTATACCCAACAGATGCGCGGTCAACTGAATAGTTTTACTGCCACCACTTCCCAAAGTAGTCAAGATGTCAGTCAACTATGGACAATTTACCTGCAACAATTGCAAAGTCTCAATCATTTATGGTTCGATCCTTTGGTGCTGTCAAATGAGACAATAAACAAAGCTTGGTTAGGTAACACTTCTTCTTTGATCGAACTCAATAATATCTATTGGCAGAAGTTTTATGATGAAACTTTTGGCCAATGGTTACAGATGCCTTTATTGGGATTGCCGCGAGAATTTAACCGCAAATTACTCGATAGTTTTGAAACTTGGCGCGTTCTTTATCAAGCTAGTATTAACTATCAAATTGTGCTGGCTGATATTCAAGTTAAATCCTTTGAAGCTTTAACTAAAAAATTAGTTTTCCTAGCAGAAAAAGGTCAACCTGTCAAGAATTGGCGAGAATTTCAAGATGTGTGGAGTGTCGTCGCTGATGATATTTTTGAAAAGGCTTTTTGTCAACCAGAAAACCTAAAAGTAAGGGGAAAATTTATTAATTCCCTCAATGATTATCGCCTCAAACAGCAGGATTTAATGGAAATTTACCTGCGCTCAATGAATCTGCCTACCCGCAGCGAAGTCGATGAAATTCATCGGACTGTCTATGAATTACGCAAAGAGGTAAAAAGTCTCAAAAAAGCTTTAGGAGAAAAAAAAGCAGTAGAAAGTAACAATTAGTTAATTGTGCTTGACAATCAGTTATCAGTTATCAGTTATCAGTTATCAGTTATCAGTTATCAGTTATCAGTTATCAGTTATCAGTTATCAGTTATCAGTTATCAGTTATCAGTTATCAGTTATCAGTTATCAGTTATCAGTTATCAGTTATC
>NZ_JADBVM010000257.1:0-4298 GCF_020244875.1 Microcystis sp. M44BS1 | reverse complement strand
GAAATGGGGCGAAAGTCTGTGGACTCTGTGTAAGACAGTACATGGTTTTTTAACTGTGGTATGCGACGGTGGTGGAAGCAGAAACTTAAATCGTGAGGTTTAGGAATCGCCGCACTTTTAGGGCGGCGAGGATGTCAACTCATGATATTCTGATTCAATCAGTAGCGTTTGAGAGCCTATGTCCCCTCAATTTAATTTTCAAGAAAACGAACTCGAAGAAGCGGATATCATAACCCTGTGGGATGAGCAAGGTCGATCGCTAGACTGTTATATTGAGAATGCCTATGAAACCGATGACCTTACCTATATGCTTCTTGTCCCCGTGGATACCCCGGTGATGATTCTAGCTTGGGATGAGGAATCGGAGGAAGAAGAATCTGATGCCTTCTTAATCGAAGATAGCGAGGAAATCGAGCGGATTTTCGCCGATGCTAAGGCAGTTTTAGCAGAATTAGACCTATTGCTCAAACCCACTGCTCACACCTTGACTGTTAGCGGTGAATTGCCTCCCCTAGAAGAAGATAATGTTCTCAGTTTAGAAATCGACAGCGATGAACCTTCCTCGTCATCAGAGCCGGAAGAATTGCAATTTCTCGCCAGTTTCTTTTCCGAAGACCAAAAATACTCGATTTACAGTCCCCTTGCTCCTTTGTTATTCTTAGCCGTCGGTGATGCGGAAGGGAAAGTTGAATTAGTTTCCCCCGATGATGACGGTATGGGACCAATTCTAGAGGAACTTTTGTTTGATGAACTCGATTAATTACACGATCTTACCAAATCCGCCTGGCAAAATTTTTGATCAATCTAGTCACAGTATATCTTTCGGGATTTTATTATCGTCGTGATTAAAACGGATTTGGTATTTTTTTCCCTAAATTAATTACACATTTTCCTAACCACTGACGAACCTATTATCTATCGGATAGGCTGCTAGCCTCTGCTTGCTGGCAAAAGTGAGGGGCAGCCTCAGACAGGCACTAATGCCAAAGGAAGAATTAATAATCAGTCTTTAGTCAGAAGATTTACTATCAGAGCAGCACAAGGCTGACGTTTAGGGGCTGGCTGCGATAGGATAAAAAAGTGCTAGATAAAAACTCCTCTCCCTTCTGGTCCTTAGTTGCGGGTCACTGGTTCAAGCTCATCTGTGGAGCCAGTTACCAGGATTTGCCCACGATTCGCAACCTCGCTTTGACCTATACTATCGCCGGGGCCGATTGTATTGATGTGGCCGCCGACCGAGCCGTGATTGTTGCGGCCCGCGAAGGCATCGAAACCGCCGAAAAAATCGCCGGATTCCCCCCAAATCGACGACCTTGGTTAATGGTCAGTCTCAATGACGGGGAAGATCCCCACTTTCGTAAAGCTATCTTTAACCCGCAACTCTGTCCCGTCGATTGTCCCCGTCCCTGCGAAAAAATCTGTCCCGCTTATGCTATCGATAGGGGAGGAGTGATCGAACAGCGCTGTTATGGTTGCGGTCGCTGCTTACCCGTTTGTCCCCAGCAAATAATCGAGACCAGATCCCGTGTCTGTCAACCCCAAGAAATTATCCCCTTAATTATTGAAATGGGAGTCGATGCGCTCGAAATTCATACCCAAGTCGGTCATGGAGAGGAATTTGCTCGACTCTGGCCAGCGATCGCAACTGTAAGTAAAAACCTAAAAATCCTCGCCATAAGTTGCCAAGATCATGAATATATCATTGATTACCTCCACTATCTGCGAGAAACTATTTCACCCCTAAGCTGTCCTCTGATTTGGCAGACGGACGGCCGGCCGATGAGCGGCGATATCGGCAAAGGAACCACCCACCCAGCCATTAACATGGCCAAAAAAGTCCTCTCCGAAAATCTAACCGGATTTGTGCAGTTAGCTGGGGGAACCAATGACCACACCGTGACCAAATTACGGCAACTGGGACTGAGAGAAAAAATCGCTGGTATTGCCTATGGAAGTTACGCCCGTTCATTGATTTTGCCAATTTTAGAGCATTTAGACCAGCCTAACCTTGAAAATGACCCCCAAGCCTACCAAGAAGCCGTTAAAGCCGCTTCTATTCTCGTTGCTCAATTAAAAGCCTAACCTTGGTCAAAAAACTATAATATTTTTTTAATTGACAACTAACCCATAAATGTGTTAGACCCCAAGAAAATCTTGGAAATAAAAACAGCCAATTATCGCCAAAACCTTTTATTATTAATGCCAGAAACCCTACCCTCCTCTCGGATGCCAGTTACCGAAGATTTAAACAAACTCTTGGCAATTCTACCTGTGCGGATTCGCGGCAAAATCGAGGAACACCCGCGGCAGCATCAACTGATCGAAGTAGTTATGGATTTGGGACGCATACCAGAAGCGCGTTTTCCCGATGGGGCGATCGATCTGGGGGACGAACCGATCTCAAAAGAAGAAATCCAGTATTCGATCGCCCGGGTGGGCAGTTTTAGCGGCGATAATCGCGCCGGGATTGAACGCACCCTGCACCGCATCAGTGCCATTCGCAATCGAGACGGGGAAATTATCGGTTTAACCTGTCGTATCGGTCGGGCCGTTTTCGGTACGATCACCCTGATTAACGACCTAGTGGAAACGGGAAAATCCCTGCTGCTGCTCGGTCGTCCGGGGGTGGGGAAAACCACGGCCTTGCGGGAAATAGCCCGAGTTTTAGCCGACGACCTCAATAAACGGGTAGTGATTATCGACACCTCCAACGAAATCGCCGGGGATGGAGATATTCCCCATCCGGCCATCGGTCGCGCTCGTCGGATGCAGGTGGCCCGTCCGGAATTGCAGCATCAAGTCATGATCGAAGCAGTGGAAAACCATATGCCAGAGGTGATCGTGATTGATGAGATCGGTACGGAATTAGAAGCTCTGGCCGCTCGCACGATCGCCGAGCGAGGAGTGCAGTTAGTGGGAACCGCCCACGGCAATCAATTGGAAAATTTAATTAAAAACCCGACTTTATCGGATTTAGTCGGGGGAATTCAGGCAGTAACTCTCGGAGACGAAGAAGCGCGCCGCCGGGGTTCTCAGAAGACCGTTTTAGAACGCAAAGCACCGCCCACCTTTGACATTGCCATCGAAATGTTGGAACGTCAGCGCTGGGTCATCCACGAGGACGTATCTACCACGATCGACCAACTGCTGCGGGGACGGGAAGCAATTGCCCAAATCCGTTGGGTAGATGAGGAGGGGAAAGTACAAGTCGCTCAGGAAGAACCAAAATCGGAAAACCTGACCCCTTTGCGCGGCAATTATCTGCCGGAAATGGATAAACCCAAGGGATGGCGGGCCGATGGCCGGATGACTCCCGTGGCCCGTTTCCCTGCGGGCCCTCTCAACCGGGAAAACGATTTCGATCGCCTCCTCGAACAATCTTGGCTGCAGGAGGAACCGGAAACGGAAAAAGTCCGCGTCCCCGGTCCCAATGGCGAAGATTGGCCGGTTTATGTCTATCCCTACGGAGTCAGTCGCGCCCCGATCGAACAGGTAGTACAGTCCCTAGATTTGCCGATCGTTTTGACCAAAGATTTACAGGGGGCCGATGCGGTGCTGGCCCTGCGTTCCCACGTTAAAAATCAGTCAAAATTGCGGCAAATTGCCAAAGTAAGACAAATTCCCATCCACGGCATCAAATCCAATACCCTGCCCCAAATTTCTCGCGGTTTAAAGCGGATTTTGGGCATTGATGACCCGATGAATCAGGAAGGTGCAGATCTACGTTTATTTGCCCGCAGCGGTAGCGATGACGAGATCGAAGCTTTGGAGGAGGCCCGGTTAGCGGTGGAACAAATCGTTATTCCCACCGGCCAACCGGTGGAGTTACTGCCGCGATCGGCGAAAGTGCGGAAAATGCAGCACGAATTAGTGGAACATTACCGTCTCCAATCCGATAGCTTCGGAGAGGAACCGAATCGCCGTATTCGCATCTATCCAGCTTAGGAGTCGGGAATTGGCAGCGACGCACGCTCATCATTCTAGGTACAGAACGGCGATCGGTGCGGTAGCCGTCCGGATTATCCATCGTCCCCAATCGGCGGCGGAATTGCGCGCCAAAATGCCCCTAGCTGAAAGAATTAAGCTCTGTCTCGATCTGGCTAAGATTAAACTAGCGACCACGATCGATTATCTCGATAGTTATGCCCGTCGGGGCATTATTAGGGGTCGAGAAGGTCGTCACCGACCTCCCCTCCCATTCAGAACCGTGCATGAGACTTTCACCTCACACGGCTCCTAGTTTGACTGTTCCCTTGTTAAGGATACCGCTTGACTTCTTTTGGTTGTCTTTGTATTAT
>NZ_JADBVM010000256.1:0-22923 GCF_020244875.1 Microcystis sp. M44BS1 | reverse complement strand
TCCTCACCTACACAGAAGATAAGTTGTCAAGGTTCAGTTGTTACTGTTCCTTGTCTTCTATACGCTAGGTTGTTATACTAACTTTCAGAAGAACGAATCGCACCTTTGTATTCTAGTACAAACATTTTGACACTGCTCGACCGAGTATCAATGTCTTAACACAAAATTCTTTAAGTTGACAATACATATTTATTTAAAGCCGCCCGACCCTACACTAAAGGGCGGGGTTTGTACCCAAATTTTCGGTCAAGACCTCGGTAGTTACGTTACTTTTTACTTTTATAAAAGGGTTTTTTAACTACGGTAGCGGGGTAGGTGCTGCCGCGTATTTCCACTTCGATCGCTTGTCCGATCGAGGCGAAAGGTGTGGGAAGATAGGCTAAAGCGATCGCTGTGTTTAAAGTTGGTGATAAAGTGCCACTGGTGACTTTACCCACCACTTCCCCGGCGAATACTACCGGATAATCGTGACGCGCGATATGTTTGCCGGACATCTGCAATCCCACTAAGAGCCGATTGACACCATTAAGTTTTTGGTCTTCGAGGACATTGCGACCGATAAAATCGCCTTTTTCTGGCAGATGAACTAACCAATTTAAGCCAGCCTCTAGGGGACTCGTGCTATCGTCGATATCCTGTCCATAAAGGGCTAAAGCTGCCTCTAAACGCAGGGTATCCCGGGCCCCTAAACCGCAGGGAGTCACCCCTAAATTTAAGAATTCTGTCCAAAGTTGCTGCCCGATTTCAGGGGGGGCCATAATTTCAAACCCATCTTCTCCCGTGTAACCGGTCCGGGCGATAAAAACTTTTTCCCCGAAAAGCTGGCTTTCCCAGTGATTAAATAGGCCAAAATCGCTTAATTTTTCCCCGATCAAGGGCTGTAAAATTGTGGCTGCTTTGGGTCCTTGCAGGGCAATTAAGACCCTTTCTCGGGATAAATCCGCTAATTTTACCCCCGATCCCTCTAAATTGCCTAAAATCCATTCTCGATCTTTATCGGTAGTTGAGGCATTAACAATTAACAGGCCCTGGCTTTCGCTTTGGTAGTAAAAGATAATATCATCGATTATGCCACCGTCCGGGTTAAGTAAAACGCTATACTGTGCCTTTCCTGCCCTTAAACGGGCTAAATTAGAGGGAACTAGGGTTTGGAGAGATTGAACCAGATTATCGCCAGTTAAGATAAATTTGCCCATGTGGGAAATGTCAAACATCCCGACACCGTTGCGGACAGCATTATGTTCGGTTTTTAGGCCGCTAAACTGTATCGGCATCTCCCAACCCGCAAAAGGGGTAAATTTGCTGGTTTGTTGGGCAATTAAGTTGTATAAGGGGGTACGAATAGCGGGGGAAGTTGCTTCTTGGTTAGCCACGGTGTTCTCGATCGAATGGTTTTCTGCCTAGAGTAGCATAGCAGTTATCAGGAGACTCCGAGACAGGAGACAGGTTTTGGGGTTTTGGGGTTTTAGGGTTTTAGGGTTTTAGGGTTTTAGTTCAATTTCCCCACTTCCCCACCTCCCCACCTCCCCACCTCCCCACTTCATAATTCATAATTCATAATTCATAATTCCCACTTCCCCACTTCCCAATTCATAATTCCCACTCTCTTAACCTTTCTCGCACTCTGTCAATGGGAATTGCGAAACCGCAGCCCAATCTAACGGCATTTTCTAGGGGTTTAGGAGTGGAGGGATTATCACAAAATAAACTCGCTTGGGAAATCACTCCCACCACTTGATTTTTATCGTTTAAAACTGGACTTCCCGACTGTCCAGAAACGACAAACATGGATAAACTTAAGGATTTTTCATTATTATCATTAACCGTGCCTTTGCTGACAGTCCAATCTTTTTGATTAAAAGGATTACCGATCGAGATTACTGGTTGATTAGGGGCAATTGGTAGGGGTGCTAAAGCTAAAGGTTTTAAATCTGGGGGGGGATTTTTTACCTCTAATACTGCTAAATCGAGCCAGTCATTAGCTGGGTTAATGTGGAGAATTTTAGCTTTTGAACGCTTGCGGATTTTCCCCTGGGTTGGTTGGCTATAATACTCCACAAAAATGCGTGCCTCTGCATCGATTTCTTGACGGGAATTCGTCACCACATGGCGGTTAGTTACGATCCAAGCTCTATCTTTATCTCGTTTTAATAACCAACCAGTGCCGATACCATTGTTATTTTTGCCGCGCACGATAATTTTAACAATTGAGCGTTTTAAATTCACCAGAGGATCACTCTTAACACTGGGAATTATCTCTGGCATTTTTAATAATTCGGGATTGTCGTGAATTAATCGCCCCCGTTGGATTTCCTGTAAAATAAATCTAGCTTCTGATAAATTGGGATCAATTTCTACGGCCTGCCGACACCAATTTAGACCCTCATCGATCTGACCACTATTGATATAGGTATAACAAAGATTTTCGTAAATATTAGCATTCTTGGGGCTAATTTGCCGCGCCTGTTGAAAAACTGCCATGGCTTCCCCTAGTTTTCCCTGTTCCGCTAAAGCTTCGCCTAAATAATTATAAATATCCCCATCTTTAGGAGCGTAAATTAAAGCCTGCCGATATATTTGCTCTGCTTCCTCCCATTTTCCCTGTTTTGCTAGGGTTTCTCCTAATTTTTTGTAGGTTTCACCCTGACTAGGTATCAATTCTAGAGCTTGCTGATAGGCATAACTGGCCTCTGGCCAGAGTTGCTGTTCACTGTAGGCCTTTCCCAGATAAAAATAGGCTTTTCCCTGAGTAGGATCGAGAAAAACCGCTGCTTGCAGAGCTTTCGCCGCCTCATCCCAACGTTGTGAACTATAGAGGGCTTTTCCTAGCTGAAATTGCGCTTTAAAAGTTGGTTTAATGATAATTGCTTTTTGGTAAGCATCGATCGCCTCTGACCATTTTTCCTCCTGCGCGAAGATATCCCCCAAAGCCACTAAATAATTACTTTGGGAGGGTTCCATCGGTGGTTTATCATTAACGATAAAGCCACGATTATATGCTTGTAAGGCTTCAGAATAGCGTTTTTGACTTTGCAAGACCTGAGCGATTTTTATATGGGCTTGGACTGAATTTTCGTCAAAAGATAAAACTGTTCGGTAAGCAGACAGAGCCGATTCCTTCTCCCCCGCGGCCAAAAGTTGATCGCCTTGCCAAAGATAAGCCAAGGCAATAAGATAAAAAATAGCAAAGGGAGCGGCGACAATGAAGGCAATAATTAAAAATATTTGCAGGGGTTTGCTAGAATAGCGGCGACCGATTTTAATATCTTTTCTTTTCATTTCTTGGTTAGGATAGACAACAGGCTAGAGGTGGTTCGATAATCGACCTAGACCAATTTAGATGCGCGGGCCGCTTACACATATTTTTCCCCTTTCCTGTTGCCCTTTCCGCAGTTCTGCTCCTCCTTCTTTCTAGGGTGTGGATGTAATTTTGTCCAACTACTTACTGATTACTGCTGCAAGCGCTGGGTAGGATTAACATAGCGTCACCGAAAGAATAGAAACGGAAACGTTCTTGGATAGCTGCTTGATACAATGCCAGTAGTCTTTCCCGTCCGACTAAGGCACTGACTAACATCATCAAACTGGACTTGGGTAGGTGAAAATTAGTGATCATGCCGTCGATAACCCGCCATTGATAACCCGGATAGACAAATAAATTGGTTTTTCCCTGAAAAGCGGTTAATTTATCGCTCTTAGTTTCTTTAATTGCCCCTTCCAAGGCGCGAGCTACCGTGGTTCCTACGGCGATAACCCGGCCACCTCTAGCCTTTGTTTGGGCAATTTTTTCGGCAGTTTCGGCGGAAATCTCTAAAAATTCCCGGTGCATTAGGTGTTCTGTAATATTTTCCACTTCCACGGGACGAAAGGTTCCCACTCCCACATGAAGGGTGATATAGGTGGTATCTATACCCTTCTGGGCGAGCTTATGGAATAATTCGGGAGTAAAATGTAATCCGGCCGTGGGAGCGGCCACAGAACCCTGTTTATTACCGTAAACTGTTTGATAACGGTCTTCTTCCGCCTCTGATTCGGTGACGTAGGGGGGGAAAGGAATATGACCGTACTCCTCCAACATATCCCAAAAACTGCGTCCGGGATGACGCTGAAATTCCAGCAGACGACCACTGGTGTTCAGATCTCGATCGATTACTTTCGCTAACCATAATTTTGCTTGGTCTTCCGTTCGCCCTGTTTTCGGATAAAAAAGGACTTCTGAACCGACTTTAAAGCGTTTTCCCGGTTTCACCAGAGATAACCAACGATGGTCATCCTGTTCTTCCAATAGTAATATTTCTACGGGTGCGCCTGTGATTTTACGTCCAAATAAACGGGCCGGAATCACGCGGGTATCGTTGAGAACCAGCAAATCCCCCGGCTCTAACCAAGTGGGTAAATCCCGAAAAATAGCCAAATTATGACTATTGGGAGAATCTACCACCAAAAGACGGGAACTGTCTCGGGGTTCTGCGGGATTTTGGGCAATTAACTCCGGAGGAAGGTGATAATCGTAGCTGGAGAGTGATTGGTCAGGGATCATCGTCATTATCATCATAAAGATCTTCGCAAAAGTTGGGTAATTCTACCCAGGCGAACTTCACTAAATCGGGGATTTCTCCCCTTGGTATCTGGAACGGTTTATCGTCAGACTAGAGATATAACACTAATCGTGACTATTAGCCAACATCCCAGCGGCCACTATGGACTATCTCTATTTTCTTGCTAACGCTAGTCTAACGCTACGAGTCACCGAATACCTGCGATCGATGACTCATCTACCCTCCTCCGTGATGACGGTTATCCATCAGATTAACGGTTGGGTGGTCAAGGTCAAGTTTAATCAAATGCTTACTCCTTGCCAACACGGGGATTTTCGCGCCTACATGAATGAGTTAGGGATTCCCTATCAACCGGAAATGCGTCTCCAGATGGTTTTTTGGAGTTTGGAAACAGGACAATCCCCGATTGATGTCATGCGTCGTTACCAAGTGGCGATCGTCTCCCATGGTACCCCGGATCAGCAAGATATAGAGGCTTTTCGGCAACAATTTACTAAGGGTTTAGGATACTGTCCGGAAACTCTAGCCTAGGGTTTATTTTCTCTCGGGATGCTCTTCGAGGGTCACTACAGGACTTAAATCGTTGATGTGATCAATTAATTGATACAAGCGTCCGTAACTCTTGCCGTTAAAGTAAAAAACTAGACGAGGTAAATGGTGGCTGGAATCCCGATTCTCTCGTTCTAGAATTTTACTAGGTTCGATTTTCCCCTTAACTACGATATCGCCGAAGTTTTGGTTAATTTGTTCGATCTGTTCCCCGCTTAGTTCGTGATTAAGACGAATAACAAAGGATTCTCCCACAAAACGGCTGGAGTGATACACCCGATAGAAGTGGCGAATTGTTTGACAAGCGTGGTCTAGATCGTTGGTAATAGTATAAAAATTCCGATCTTCGGCGGATATCAGTCCTCTTTTTTGCAGATTTTCACTAATTTGTGCTTGCCAAGTTTGCCAGTAGTCCCCATCAGGCTCATCAATTAATACTAGGGGTGCAGGTCCGTATTTACCCGTTTGACAGAGGGTAAGCGTCTCAAAGGCCTCATCTTGGGTGCCGAAACCACCGGGGAATAAAGCTACTGCGTCACTTTCCCGCAGAAAAAATAGTTTTCTGGTAAAGAAATATTTAAAGTCGATTAATTTGGCATCATTTATGATATAGGGATTAGCCCCCTGTTCAAAGGGTAGCTGAATATTTAATCCGAAGGAATTTTCCCGTCCGGCGCCTTCATTCCCTGCTTGCATGATGCCACCCCCGGCACCGGTTAACACCATAAAACCGTATTGACTGATACAGCGTGCGAACTCTACTGCGAGACGGTATTCACTGCTCTCGGGTTTGATGCGTGCCGAGCCAAAAATGGTCAGTTTACGAATGTGACGGTAGGGGTAAAATATCTGAAATCCCTTTTCTAGATCTTCGATCGCATAGGTTAAAATTTTCCAATCCAGGCGATCAATTTCCTCCTCGGCAATTCTGACTATTGCTTCTAGAGATCTTTGAATCCATTTGCCATCTTTTAAGTGGGGCAAATGTTGCAGCAATTTCCGCAAGTCTTCGGTTAATTCAGAATAGGAATTTTCCATTGGTGGGTTTGGTTTTGGGTTTTAGGGTGTTGGGGTTTTAGGGTTTTAGGGTTTTAGGGTTTTAGGGTTTTAGGGTTTTAGGGTTTTAGGGTTTTAGGGTTTTAGGGTGTTGGGGTTTTAGGGTGTTGGGGTTTTAGGGTGTTGGGGTTTTAGGGTTTTAGTTGAATTTCCCCATTCCCCCATTCCCCCATTCCCCCATTCCCCCATTCCCCCATTTCCCCATTTCCCCATTTTCCTGTCCATTAGTTAACTATTCAAAGACTTAAAGATCACTGTTCAGGATTATTTATTGCTTGATTAACTTGGGTGATTTGGGTTTGAAAATATTGTTCACGATAACGGATAGCTTGGGCTAATTCCGCACCTTTTTGGAAAGCGAGTAAAGCTTGGGGATAATTTTTTCTTTCTAGATAAATTTGACCGATTTGATCGTAGGTGTTCATTAAACCGTAGTAATTATAACCCAATTCATGGACTTTAATTAATTCTTGATATATTTGTAAAGCATAATCTACCTGTTGATAACTTTTGTAAAGTTCGGCCAACTTATTTAAAGCTTCTCCTGCGGTGCCGTACTGTTGTAAAGCAAAAGCGAGAGAATAGGCTTCTTGAAAGTTTTGGCTGGCTTTATTGGCATCTTTTAAAGCTTGGTAATCTAAACCAATTTGAATTTTTAGATCGGGAATTAACTGTATTTGCTGATTTCTGATCTGGGTTTCAGCTATTTCTTCTTTAATTTTTACTGCGTTAGCTGGTTGCAAAGATTCTCGATAAATTTCTGCTAATCTTTGCAGATAGATTCCTTGAGTTAAAGAATTATTCTGCGCCTTAGAAATAGTTAATAATTCTTCGTAAACTGGGGCGGCTTTTTGATAATCAAAACGGGATAAATGAATTTGACCAAGTTGATTTA
The DNA here is from genome assembly GCF_020244875.1 of Microcystis sp. M44BS1. Lineage (NCBI taxonomy): Bacteria > Bacillati > Cyanobacteriota > Cyanophyceae > Chroococcales > Microcystaceae > Microcystis > Microcystis sp. M44BS1. Next base: position 15,864 of record NZ_JADBVM010000256.1, on the reverse strand, counting down.
AAGTTGCTTCTACTGCCACATTATCCCCTGATTTTCTGGCATTAGCTAGGATTTGATCATAGATGATTATCGCCTCATTAAAAGCTCGTACCTGTTGATAGGATGTACCTAGTAATGCTAATAATTCCCCGTCCATTGTCTGGTTAGTTTCTGCGGTTTGTTGCACAGATTTTAAACGAGCAGTAATTAATTTAACATCCTCGGTTCGATCTCGATTCCAAGCTGCTAACCCCACTTTTCCCAAAGATTTTACTTCTTCTTTGGCTCCTAAATAACGATTTAATTTAATCACTTCATACCAGATAGGAAAAGCTTCCTCATTTAATCCCGCATTGTATTTAGCTTGAGCTTCAGCATCGCGTTGATCGATGTATAATAACAGTTGACGATGCTCCAAGGGAGTTAAAGGGCGATCGATTCCGGGTAATAAAGGACTTTTTAGGGGAGTTTCGAGGGGATTGGGTGCAGGGGTTTCTGTTTGTGCTAGGAGAGGAAGGGAAGTACCGATCAAACAGAGCCATAAACTGAGAGAAAAACGTAGCATAATAGATTGATAAGAGCGTAGTAGAGGATGATATTTTGTGATCGATCGATTCTATAAGAGACTGACTGCCGAAAATTTCCGTTTCCCAATTTTGGGTTTAATTGCTAGTTTAATTGTAACCTTTAGTCTGGCTGCCTGTGGTGTCTCCCCGCAAGTTTTGGCAGAACAACGAATGTTTCTACCCCTCTCGATCGAGTTTTTGGGAGAATATCAATTACCACAAGCGGATTATCAAGGGACAAGGGTGGGGGGATTATCGGCAATTACATACGATCGCGCCAATAACCGCTTTTATCTCCTCAGTGATGATCGTTCTCAGAAAGCTCCAGCCCGCTTTTATCGGGCTAGTTTGCAGATAAATGGTGAAAAAATCGAAAAAGTGAATTTAGAGGCAGTCACGTTCCTAAAAGATGGCAAGGGAGAAACTTTTAAAAAGGGATCGATCGACCCAGAAGGTATCGCTTTTTCGCCCCGACAAACTTTGTTTATTTCCAGTGAAGGTGCGGTTAAAGAGGGAATTGCTCCTTTTATTGCTGAATTTGATTTGCAGGGACAATTAAAGGAGTCTTTGTTAATTCCTAATCGCTTTTTACCGGATGATAGCAATCAGAAAGGAATACAGGATAATTTAGGGTTTGAATCCTTAACTTTAGGGATTACCAGCACTCTCAAAGACGATCCTTTTCGTTTGTTTACTGCCACAGAAAGCGCTTTAATTCAAGATAGTCCCACAGGAAAAAGAGCAGAAAATCTCAGAGTGCGACTTCTTCATTATCTGATCGATCCGATTGGTGCGCCTGTGTTAGTATCGGAACAGTTGTATGTGTTAGATGAGCCACCCAGCGGTGCGAGATACTACGGTTTAACGGAATTATTAGCTTTAGAAAAAGAGGGTTATTTTCTCAGTTTAGAGCGAACTTTTGGTTTAGAAGGTTTTGGAGCGAAACTATTTCAGGTAGTTAACGGGAGTGCCACTGATACCTCGAAAATCGCCAGGATACCGGGGGAATTAGAAGCTTTACAGGTGCAACCCTTGCGGAAAAAATTATTACTAGATTTAGGGACTTTGGGGATTGATTTAGATAATTTAGAAGCAATGACCCTCGGTCCAAGATTAGCTGATGGTAGTCGCTCTTTGATTTTAGTCAGTGATGATAATTTTAATCCGAATCAGGTCAATCAGTTTTTACTCTTTCGACTCAAGGAAAAATAAACAAGAGATGGTTAATTGCCTCACCTATCCCCTTCTGGGAGAAGGGTTGGGGTGAGGACTACCAATAAAGAAAAATGGGATAAATAGCCGGTTTAAAGACAAAACGGCCGATTAATAATCACTTTTTTCGATATCTTTGCGAATATCATTCAGGTCAATATAGCGATCGGTGGCATTTCGCAATTCCCTAGCGATCATCCCTTCCGTAGAAACTACGGTAATATGAGTATTTTTAGAGCGCAATAGTTCGATCGCTCGTTCAAAATCGCCATCACCGCTAAATAAAATCACTCGATCGTATTGATCGACGGTATTAAACATATCGACGACAATTTCGATATCTAAATTAGCTTTCTGGGAAAAACGACCGGAACTATCATCATAATATTCTTTCAAAATTTTTGTTCTCACTGTATAACCCAAACTAATTAAAGCATCGCGAAAACCTCTTTGATCTTGGGAATCTTTTAAACCCGTGTACCAAAAGGCATTAATTAACATGATATTCGGGTCGTTGGTGAAGTAATTTAACACCTTGCGCGGGTCAAAAAACCAACCATTTTTTTGTTGAGCATAAAACATATTATTGCCATCCACAAAAATCGAAAGGCGATCTTTCGGACGGGTGCCACCATTACAATGACAAAGACCGGCTTCTGTCATACAAAATACATACCTAATTTTTTATAGAGTTTAACTATAAAATTACTTTTTAGTAATTTTACGGGGGAAAACGACTATTCTTTGGGGAATAGCGGTGATTTGAGAGCAAAAAGATAGCAACTAAAATAAAAATTAGCTTTTTTGTCTAAGTAGGGAGGCACAATTATTTGTAGGATGGGTTAGCGGTAGCGTAACATAATCGGGCGTTGGGTTTCATGCTTCAACTCAACCTACGTTCATCTTATATTTAATTCCACCCACCCACTGAGGAGACAAATTAGATAATAGTTTCGGAATAATTAAAAGTGATAATAGGGGGATTGTACAGTAATTAGGTCATTTTGATAATCTTTCTCGATAGATGGGTATCAACAAGGCTGGTTAGATCAGGTAGGAACACCAATCACTCCAACCTCCAGAATATAGCTTAACATTGTCGTATCCGGCTAGGGTCAGGGAAAAGATATTAACACAGGCTGTCACTCCTGAACCACAGTAGAGGATAATTTCTTGATCGCCTTGCCGCTCTTGCCAACGTTGTGTTTGCAGGTCCTGGGGTTGAGAAAAACCCTGACTATCGGTGACTTCCAACCAGGGATAATTAAGCGCCCCCTCGATGTGACCGGCGATCGGATCAATCGGTTCCCTTTCACCCCGATAGCGATCGCTTTCCCTGGCATCAATTAACACCACTCCCCCTTGCTCTTTTTGCCTTTTTACCTCCTCGATCGTCACTACCCAATCCTGTTGAACTTGGGGGAGAAAAGCGCCGGTTTTCGGCACAGGTATCTGATTAGAGACGGGATAACCGGCATTTAACCAATTTTGCCAACCACCATCGAGAATGCTGACTCGTTCATGGCCGAGATAACGTAATAACCACCAGAGACGACTGGCAAAGGCAAAACGGGAGGCATCGTAGGCGATGACATGGGTTTGACCGGAAATCACCCCTAAAGAGCTTAATTTAGCGGCTATTGTCTGCGGATTCGGTAAAGGATGACGGCCGCCATGACGGGCAACGGGAGCCGATAAATCGCGATCTAGGTGTAAATAGAAGGCATTTTCAATATGATTGGCTAAATACTCTTGATAACCGAGATCGGGATCGTTTAACTGAAAACGACAGTCAATAACCATCAGATCGGGGCGATCGAGATTAGTCACTAACCAACTAGGAGAAACTAGGGGTGCGATCGGATTCATGGCGGGAAAATTGTTTAATAATTAATAGACAGTTGCGCTGATCTTCAGTGTGAGTATAACTGAGTTGATCGGCGATTTTTTGGAGTATCGGCAGTCCTTGCCCATGACCGGAGAAACTATGGTCAAGATGGGCATTTTTCTCGATAAAGCCCTCTAAATCGAAGACGGAACCCCGATCCCAGATGCGAAGTTCCATCTGGTGGGGGGTAATCTCGATCTCGATCTCGATCGGAATTTCGGGGGGTAGGTGTCGGTGAGCGTGACGGACTGCATTGGTAAAACCTTCGGCAAGAGCAAGCTGACACTGGAGCCAGTCTTTTTGGGGAATGCCCGCTGATTCAAGTTGCTCAAAATACTTTAAAACGGTATCTAAGGACCTGAGATCGCTATCTACCTGAAAAGAAATCTTCACCCCCGGTTTACCTCTGCAATGCCTTACGCTAGAAGTTATACCATTTTTCCCAAACTATGAATGATGTGTTAGCTCGATTCTGGATTTAATCCCATCTTGAGGGACAAGCAAAGTCATCCGTCAGGGGGTCGGGGGTAGGCAGTAAGATGGAGATAGTTGAGTTACAAAAAAGATGGTACGAATTCTAGTAATTGATGATGATGGAGTAATTCAAACGTTTCTGAGCCGCGCTTTGCAGAAGGAATACGAGGTTTTTGTTGCCAGTGATGGGGAAGAAGGATTAAAGCAAGCGGGGCAACTAAAACCGGCGATGATTATTTGTGATTGGATGATGCCGGGGATCGATGGGTTGGAAGTTTGCCGGCAAATTAAGCTTAATCCCCAACTGTCAACGACTTTTTTTATCCTCTTAACTTCTTTGGGATCGGTGGAGGATCGGGTGAAGGGATTGGATGCGGGGGCCGATGATTTTTTGTGTAAACCGATCGAGATTAATGAGTTAAGAGCGCGCGTGCGTGCGGGAATACGTTTGCATCAATTAAGTCATGATCTGCAAGCGCAAAAACAATTACTAGAAATGGAGTTAGCGGAGGCGGCGGACTATGTGCGATCGCTGTTACCCGAATTTTTCATTTCTCCAAAACTTGCTATCGATTTTCGCTTCCTTCCTTCTCGTCGATTGGGGGGCGATGGTTTTGATTATTATTGGTTAGATAATGACCATTTGATGTTATATCTTTTAGATGTGGCGGGTCATGGTTTACGAGCGGCTTTACCTTCCCTTTCGGTGATTCATCTTCTCCGTTCCCGTGGTTTAAGTCAGGTGAATTACTATCAACCTAATCAGGTTTTACAAGGGTTAAATCAAGTTTATCAAATCAGTCCTAAGAATGATAAATATTTTACTATTTGGTACGGGATTTATGATCAGAAACAACAACAGTTAACCTATGCCAGCGCGGGTCATCCCCCGGCAGTTCTCCTGACTAAAAAACCTTTTGGCCAGATGATTGAAACCAGACTGAAAGCCCCCGGTTTTCCCATCGGAATGTTTCCAGAAGCGGAATATACTAATCAGGTTCAATCCCTGAATTTACCCAGTAGCCTTTATCTTTTTAGCGATGGAATTTACGAGATCGATTGTGCTGATGGGAGGATGTGGGGACTGGAGAACTTTATTCAATCTTTACGAAATTATCACTGTAATTACGCCAAAAATCTCGATAATTTTATTGAAGAAATTCAAGCTTTACAATTCGATGGTAATTTTAACGATGATCTTTCGATTATGCAGGTGGATTTTCACTGATTAACCTCCGAGGATTTTTTGTTCTAATTCTTCTCGGTTATTAAAAATTTCAAAAACTCGATCCATATCGGTCAATTCAAATAACATTTTTATCTGCTCATTAATCGAGCATATAAATATTTTACCCCCCGCAGAACGCACGGTTTTTAAGGATAAAACTAGCGCACCTAAACCAGAACTATCCATAAAGGTGACATCCTTGAAATCAACGATAATCACCTCTGAACCTCCCTGCACGGCTTCGGCAATTTCTTGGCGAAATTCGCTGGCTTGGTTGCCATCTAAAATACCCGATGGTTGCATAACTTTGATGGAAGAACTCATAAAAAAAAGGAAAAATTAAATGTTTTCTACCTGCTCACTGATAATTGCTCGCTGAAATCTGCTGACAGCAGCTAATCTTTAACTATTTTTAACATATTAGGGTCAAGAAAAGCGCAAAATTAAAAATAGGAATTTTTGAAACTGCATGGAAAGTTACGATGTCATCCTCATCGGTGCGGGGCATAATGGTTTAGTTTGTGCCGCCTATCTCCTCAAAGCTGGTTATCGCGTCCTCCTTCTCGAACAGCGTAGCGTACCAGGAGGAGCGGCTACCACAGAAGCGGTTATCCCGGATCTGGCCCCCGATTTTAAGTTTAATCTCTGTGCGATCGATCACGAATTTATCTTTTTAGGACCAGTAATTGAGGAATTAGAGCTAAAACGCCACGGATTAGAGTATTTATTCTTCGATCCTACCGTTTTCTGTCCCCATCCCTCTGGCCAATATTTTCTTTCCTATCGCTCTCTGGAAAAAACTCACGCCGCAATTGCCCAGTTTTGTCCGCGAGATGCCGATCGCTACCTTCAGTTTATCGACTATTGGGGACAGTTGATGAATGCGATCGGTCCTTGGTTTAACGCTCCCCCCCAAGATTTGCTCAGAATCGCCCGCAATTATAACTCTAGTGCCTTAGCTAGTGTCTGGAAAGCGATCGGCTCAAAAAAGAAACTGCTCGACTTCATCCGCACGATGATTACTTCCCCCGAAGATGTCCTCAATGAGTGGTTTGAGAGCGAATTTGTCAAAGCACCCCTGGCTCGTCTAGCGGCAGAAATTGGCGCTCCTCCCTCCCAAAAAGGGATTACCTCCGGGATGATGATGATGGCGATGCGTCACTCCCCCGGGGTGGCTCGCCCTCGTGGTGGTACAGGCGCACTAACCGAGGCTCTGGTGAAATGTGTTGTCAGTCTCGGTGGGGTGATTTTAACCGAGCAGAAAGTTAAACAGATTCTAATTGAGGAAGGACAAGCGATCGGGGTTAGGGTGGACTCTGGACAGGAATATCTGGCAAAAGCGGCTGTTATCTCTAATATTGACGCTAGACGAGTTTTTTTACAGTTAGTCGCTCCCGCCGATGTGGATGCCGCCGATCCGGAATTGCGAGAAAGGGTAGAACGGCGAATTGTCAATAACAATGAAACAATTCTTAAAATTGATTGCGCCCTCGCCGAAGCGCCAAGGTTCGAGGCTTACGATCACAAAGAGGAGTATTTACAGGGAACGATTCTCATCGCCGATTCCGTGCGTCACGTTGAACAAGCCCACGCTTTAACGATTTTGGGGCAGATTCCCGACGAAAATCCCTCGATGTACCTAGATGTCCCCACTATTCTCGATCCCTCCATGGCTCCCCAGGGCAAGCATACCCTCTGGATCGAATTTTTTGCCCCCTATCAGATTGCCGGGGCCGAGGGAACAGGATTAAACGGCACGGGATGGACGGAAGAATTAAAAAATCGCGTGGCCGATCGAGTTCTTGATAAACTGGCCGATTATGCTCCCAATCTCAAATCTTCGCTCATTGCCCGTCGGGTGGAAAGTCCGGCCGAATTAGCTAATCGTTTGGGTTCCTATAAAGGTAATTACTATCATCTTGATATGACCTTAGATCAGATGATTTTCCTGCGTCCTTTGCCAGAAATAGCTAACTACAAAACCCCAATTAAAAACCTTTATTTAACTGGGGCAGGAACTCACCCCGGCGGCTCAATTTCGGGAATGCCGGGGCGCAATTGCGCTCAGGTTTTCCTGCGGGATCGAAGCACTTTTCTGCAACGATTATTCAACTAAGTAGGGAGGCAAAATTATTTGTAGGATGGGTTAGCGGTAGCGTAACCCATGCAGGCGTTGGGTTGAAGCATGAAACCCAACCTACGTTCTCTCTGACTTCTTGTTTTAAGATGGAGAATGAAACAGCCCTAGGGGGGCAGGGGGGTGGGGAAATAAATAATCAGTTTTTAATAACTGGATTTACTATGACAACAATTTTTGATTTTTGCAGGAGATCTATCGAGTCGAGGAATACTCGTAGTCTTCGATAATATGGAGAAGTCGCATAGCTGAACTACAGGATTCTTCTAAAATTTCCTGTTTCTCCTGAGAATCTTCGATTAAATCTTCAGATACTAGACGCAAAGAACCTAAAAGACTATTAAGACTGCTTCTCGCTTCGTAGGATAAATAAGCTTTTCTTTTTTGCTCATCTTCCCTATTCTTAGAGTCGGCCTCTTTGCTATCACTAAATTGCAGAGCGTGTAAACGGGCATAATGACCACCTTGAGCTAATAATTCCTCATGATTGCCGATTTCTGCCACTTTTCCCTTGTCTAGCACCACAATTTGATAGGCTTTTTGAACAGTGGAAAGACGGTGAGCGATCACAAGAGTAGTTCGCTCGCGACAGAGTTCATCGATCGCTTCCTGTACTAAACGCTCAGAAATTGTATCCAAAGCACTGGTGGCTTCATCGAGAATGAGAATATCCGGATCTCGCAGTAAGGCACGAGCGATCGCTAGTCTTTGTTTTTGTCCCCCCGAAAGTCTCACTCCCCGATCGCCAATTTCCGTATCCAGTCCTTCCGGCAGTTTGGAGATAAACTCGTAGGCATTCGCCCTTTTTGTCGCCTCTAAAATTTCTGCATCACTAACATCGCTTAATCCGTAGGCAATATTAAAACGGAGAGAATTATTAAAGAGAAAAGTGTCTTGACTGACTATTCCCATCGCTTTTCTCAAGGATTTGAGATCATAATCCCGTAAATCGTGACCATCAAAAAGAATCCTCCCGGCTGTAGGATCATAAAAGCGTGGTAATAAATCAGCAATTGTCGATTTTCCCGCCCCCGAAGCACCAACAAGAGCGATCATTTTTCCTTTTGGAATCCAAAGATCGATGCCCTTGAGAACTAATTCTTGATGACCAGGATAGGAAAATTGGACGTTATCAAAATGAATACCTGTCTCTAATCTTTGATAGGGAATAGAGCCATTGCTCATAAATGGTTTATTCTCTCGAATGAGAAAATCCGCTACCACCTCTACTGCGGAAACATCACCCAATAGACTACCCCTAGCACTGTTAATTTGACTAACTATCGGCAGGGCCCGGAAAAGTACATAGAGATAGGTCAATAAAATTGTCGCTAAAGCTTGCAGTTGTTCATTGAAAAGATAACGACCAGCAATGATAATTAAAGCAATAATAATTACCCCGCCGATCTCATTGAGCGGGGCGATTACAGCATTATTAGTCTGGGCATCTAAACCCGCTTTCTCCCTGGCTTCGATATCTTCCACAATAGATTCTAATTCGTATCTTTCATTGCCTACCGCTTTAATTAGGCGAATTCCCGTTAACAGTTCCAACAGTTTATTAGTTTGCTGTTTAGCCGTTACGGTGATAATATCTCCAAACTTTTTCGATCTCTTGACAAAGTATTGATTAAGCAGAGCTAAAAAGCAACCCAAAATACTAGAAAGAATAGTCAATTGCCAAGAAATTGATAATAAAATAGCCAAGTACATGAAAGCTGTGGCGATAATCTTAACCAAGCCAATGTAATTTCTAATTGATCCCACGGCTCGATTAATCTCGGACATAAAACGATTAAAAATATCTCCTATTTTACTTTTTACATAATAATCTATATCCACTTCTAGCAACAGAATAACTGAATCAATTCGCATATCTTTGGCCATAATCAAAGACAAGTAAGTGCCTAGCCAATTACTGACAAAATTGGTAATGTGCTTGAGAATTAAAATTAATAATATCGCCGCAAACATCCAGAAAAAACGAGTATCGACCGAGAAAACCTCGAAAAGGGAGAGCAGCTTTTTGATAATTTGGGGGGCATTTTTTAAAAGATCATTTTCGGGATTAATAAAAGAAATTAGTAAGGGGATAACTAAAACAGTTCCTACGCCATTAAATATGGTACTGACAAAGCCGATAACAATACTGGAAATCACTAATATCCAGTATTTAAGCGTATATTTAAGGAGAATTTGATTAGGATTCATCGCAAGTAATAAAGTAAATAGTCAACGGTCAACTAATATTTCCCTTCCAGAGAAGTAATTATGCCAGAGAGAGTTGTCGCCATGGCGGTGGTACTATAGGAGGCGATACAGCGCTCTCTCGCTTTTAGTCCTCGTGCATTAGCCGAGTCGAGATGATTAAAAACTTCGCTAATCATAGCAGCTAGTTGCTCTGGCGATCGAGGTTCGACTAAATAGCCAATATCAGCTAAAATTTCGGGAATATCTGCCACTTTAGTGGAAATAATCGGTTTAGCCATCGCCATACCATCGGTGAGTTTAATCGGAAATTGGGCGTTAGCCGTGGCTTCATCCCTCTGGGGAACGATAATAGCATGGGCAGCGGCGATAACTTCCGGCATTCGATCGATCGGTTGAGCAGGTAAATGAATTAACCAAGGTTGACCTTTTTCTAGCAAACTATCCAGATAGCCATCCCCGATTTGGCGACCTCCCACCACCACCAATTTAAAATCAGGATCAGCAATTTTATCTAAAGCGATTAAGACATCTTCTAAACCTTTGTGGGGTCTAGCAGTACCCGGGAACATTAAGACTTTATAGGCGGATAAACCGTATTTTTGACGACAAGCGACAGGATCGTAGAGATTGGGATCGAAAAGTTGCGTATCCTTGCCATTCGGTAAATAAATCCCCCCATAGCGCTTTTGCAAAAATTGATTATTAACCGTCACCGCATCAGCGCGGTTAATTAAATTTTCCATCCAACGCAGATAGAGAGGGTGATTCGGGTCCCTAAGCGCACCATTTTTTTTGAGGATATCCCTAGCTAATTGTCGGGGATGAGGACGATAGGACCATTGATCGCCACCAAACCAACTCATTTCCCAATCGTCAATATCGAGAATTAGGGGACGTGGGGAAAAAAAACGTTTCAGTAAACCGATGCCAAAACTGGTGGGACGGGGTTTAACCGCGTAGATAATCTCTCCGGAGAGGCGATCGAGTAAAGTTTTGATCTGGCCAAAAAACTGGGGATAATTATTGCCTTTGACCGATACCAGGGGTAAATTCCCCGGTGGGGTGGGATAGATTTCCCGGCCAAAAATCGGACCATAGACCGTCACCTGACAGTTTAGCTGTTGCAAGACTTGAGCAATCAAATAGACTCTTGTGCCACCACCACCGGATAAATCTGGTGCTAAAACAGAGATTTTTTTGTTCACGATCGCCGATCAATCCAGATTATCTAGCACGATAGGAGAATGTTAATCAATGTTAACGTTTTTGTCAATCTTAGGCGAACTTAACATTAATGCCACCGGAGATAGACTAGACAAAGAAAATTAACATATACATTGCCGAGACGACTAACTGAGTAAACATCACTGGTAAACCGTAGCGCAGAAAGGTATGAAAAGTAATTTTGCCCCCGTGTTGTTCAGCGATGCCGGCGGCGACAATATTAGAAGAAGCCCCCACTAAAGTACCATTACCCCCTAGGGTGGCCCCATACATCATCGCGTAGAAAAGCGGTAAAACTTCCGGGGGAAAAGAACCGGCATAATCGGGAGAAAGAACCTCTGTCCCGACTAAATTAACATTAACAAGGTACTGTTTCAGCAGTGGAACCATCGCCACCACTAGGGGAATATTCGGAACGACACTGGAAACAAAACCGACAAAAAACAGCAAGACTAGAGAACCTAAAAAGATATTTTTGCCTAAAATTATCGCCAGAAATCCCGAGACACTATTAACTACCCCAGTTTTTTCTAAGCCGCCAATTAGGACAAAAATTGACATGAAAAATAATAGGGTACTCCAGTCCACATCTCGGAGAATATTATGAACCGTATCTATCTTCGATTGCTGGGCTAAAAGTAGGGCTAAAGCTGCCCCCATCAAAGCAACGGCAGCAGGAGCAAGGGGTACAGGAAAAGATTCACCGACCACGAATAAAAATAAGACTAAAAATACGATAATTCCCCCCAGAGCTAAGACGCGAGGATGATTAATTTTCGGATGGGGTAAGTCTTCTAAATGCTCGAATTTTGTCCGCCAGATTTTGGGGAATAACCAAGGCAACATCACCAGAATGGTAATTACTGCCAATGCCCCACCTAAACTCAAACGCTGTAGGTATTCCATGAAGGTGATATTAATAGAATCACCGACGATATAAGTAGCGGGATCACCAACAATAGTTAATAATCCAGAACTGTTGGCCACGAAAACCATCAGGATTAAGAGCGGCACAAAATCCACACCTATATCCTGTGCCAATGGAGGAATTAGAGGTGCTAATAACATCACCGTGGTGGCGTTGGGTAATACCGCACAGATTGGGGTAGTAATGGCAACAATTCCTATTAGTAATAATTTGCCCTGTCCCTTGGCTAAAAGCACCATTTGTGCTGCTAAATAATCAAAAATCTTCGTTGGTTCAAAGGCTCTCACTAACACCATCACCCCAAAAAATAGGGCGAGAGTGGCATAACTACGACTGATATAACCCACCGCCTCCTGGAGAGTCATGATATGGGTAAAAACTAAGATTAAAGCTCCTAATAAAGCCGCTACGGTAATATGGAGCCACTCGAACATAATAACCACAATGACTGCAATAAAAGTCATCGCAGCAATCCACATTGGTAAAGATTCCAGCATTTTTGATCCTGTTTTTACTTTCGGTTTCTCGATAGGACTAAAAGTTTGCCCAAAGAATGTACAGCAAACTCATAGAAAATATGGTTATCTACGGAAAATCTTAAAATTGTTGCGATCGGTAAGCTGACATGAGAATCCCCATAAACAATGTCTCCTGTAAGTTATGACTATCAAGTAGTACCAGCGACATAACTGAACCGATCAAGACATTGCTAGGAATGTAGTGATGTTTCAGTCTTCCCCCCCACGCCGACGAAGTTAGCTGACGGGCTAGGATAGAGAGATATCCTTTTCTAGGCTAAAAAATCTAGAAATACGCCCCCAAATGTGGTTCCTCCGCTCCGAATTTGTCTAGCTAATATCTAGCATAGAAACTTGGATTAGGCTGACTTACTCTGTTTAGTCATCCACCATAGCATACTAACCCAAAAAAAACTATATAGCCCTATACCAGACCTATCCTGTCGGTTATCCCCCGGGTTGCTAGGATAGAACAATGATAAGCTAATAGCTAACGACTGACCGCCATAGCAGCCACAGGAGAAAGAAATTTCTATGAATAGAAGACCTCGTTATACTCCTCCCCGATCGCGCGATCGTGATTATGACCGATCCTATGGGGATGACTCCCGCGCTTCGGCTGCTGGGGGCCTATTAGCAAAATTAAACTATGCCATGATCGCCCTGATTGGCGGTATTTTTGTACTAGGGGTGGGTCTCGGTCTGGTATTCAGTTCTACCGCTAATTTTAGCCCCGAAAACGTCGCTTCCCGGGAAGTAATCGATCGCAGCGCCCCCAATGCAGAATTATGCGTGCAATTTGGGGCCAGTGCCATTGTCACCGATTTGCGGGTTTATGTCACTCTTAACCCCTTTAACGTTTTTGTCACCCAACCAGTCATGCAACCCGGTTGCGTTTTGCGACGCAATAACTGGTCAATTTTAGAACAACAAAAATTAGTCGATGGACAGCAGGTACAAAGTTGTAAAAACCGGATGAATACCTTTGGTTATACCGGCCCCTTGGAAGGCAAACCGAAAATCGATTGTATCTTCCAAAATGAAGCTGGGGGTAATCTTTTTGTTAATCCTGCTGGCGCTGTTGGCCCCAGACCAGATACAGATAAATTCTAAACTGGAAAAGATTGTTCTCCTGACTGCTGACTCCTGACCACTGACTCCTAATTAACTAAGTAGGTGGGGGAATTAAATATAAGATGAACGTAGGTTGGGTTGAATCATGAAACCCAACACCCGCATAGTTTACGCTACCGCTAACCCATCCTACCAATAATTGTGCCTCCCTACTTACGACAATTTTTGATTTTTACGAGAGGTCTAATGAGTTAGCCATTGGGCCGTAGTCACCACAAAAATTCCGCCAGCTTTTTTTAAAATAGGCCGAATTTTATCGATCAGATGATTAAGTTGTTCGTCACTATTACAAACCGTCATAATGTAGCTACCACTGTAATCACAATCGAAGTCATCACAGGATAAACCTCGATCGCCTTTTCCCGAAGCATTGCCAAAGACGGTATAACCGGAAACTCCGACAACATCAAGAACGCTTAAGGTTTCTTCCAGAAAAGCATGACTAACAATTATGTCCACTTTTTTGACAATTTGTAGGGAAGGATGAGGGGATTCAAGCATGGTAGTTAAGTACAAAAAGGGACAAGTGAAAGAGAACAATTTTGACAGGAATTATTCAAAACCCGCCGGGCTTTTTAGACTCCACAGCCAATGATTTTGATCATCTCTAGGTACAGAGGAATACCGATGATGATATTGAAAGGAAAAGTTAAAGCCAAGGCCATAGAAACGTATAAACTAGGATTCGCTTCGGGAACAGTCATTCTCATGGCCGCAGGAACAGCAATATAAGAGGCACTGGCACACAAAACAGCGAATAATAAAGCATTGCCCTGTTCAAATCCGAGAACCTTAGCAATGAGAATCCCCACCATAGCATTGATGACGGGAATGAACACCGAGAAACCGATGAGAAAAGAACCAGTTTTGCCTAATTCTCGAATTCTTTTCGCAGCCACTAATCCCATATCTAGGAGAAAGAAAGTTAAAGCACCATAAAAAATCCCTTGAGTGAAAGGTTGTAATTTTTCCCAGCCTTTTTCCCCCGTGAGCATACCAACAACAACACTACCGACTAAGAGAAATACCGAACCATTTAAAAAGGCTTCATGTAGAACCTTTGACCAAGAAAACGCTTCTTCTTCGCCATTTTTCTCTTTAAAGACTCGCACCAGGATTAAACCCACTACAATCGCCGGCGATTCCATTAAAGCTAAGGCCGCTACCATGTGACCGCCATAGGAAATATGAAGTTTTTCTAAAAAAGAACTGGCGGTGATGAAAGTAACGGCACTAATGGAACCATAGGCTGCTGCGATCGCTGCTGCATTGGCACTATCGAGTTTAATTTTCAGGATAAAGAAAGTGTAAATGGGAACGATGCAAGCCATAACCACAGAGGCAATCAAAGTTAAAGCAATTTGGTTATTGATGCCACTTTCCGCTAGTTCATAACCTCCCTTGAAACCAATCGCCATCAACAGATAGAGAGAAAAGAGTTTAGGCAGTGGTTGGGGAATCTCTAGGTCGGATTTAAAAAATACTGCCAGCATTCCTAAGAAAAAGAACAAAACCGGCGGATTGAGAATATTGAACAGGATTAAGCTGCCATCCATAGGTTTGCGTACATTGAGTTATTTCAATCTATACTATTCGATTTTGAGAATACTGGGGAAATGTTAAGTAGTCGTGCAAAATTAATTTCCTAGTCGAGACTCCGAGACTCCGAGACTCCGAGACTCCGAGACTCCGAGACTCCGAGACGGGAGATGAACGTAGGTTGGGTTGAAGCATGAAACCCAACGCCCGATTATGTTACGCTACCACTAACCCATCCTACAAATAATTGTGCCTCCCTACTTAAGATGGGTGATGTTTCAGTGATCAGAACGTAGGTTGGGTTGAAGCATGAAACCCAACGCCCGATTATGTTACGCTACCGCTAACCCATCCTACAAATAATTGTGCCTCCCTACTTAAGATGGGTGATGTTTCAGTGATCAGTGATCAGTTATCTTGAAGCCGTCAGCTTTTCTCCCTTCTCCCCTCTCCCTTCTCCCCCTCTACAATAGACCTCTTGTAAAAACCAAAAATTGTTGTTAGGGTTAGGAGTCAGTAGCCAGTAGTCAGGAGTCAGGAGAATTAAGAATGAATAATAATCAGTTAAATGGTCTATTTACACACTTTATGCCATTTAATCCTTATTTTTGCCGTTTTTGAACCCTGAAAAATTAATTATGCAAGAGGTTTAATAATTACTCGCAGCCAGAAATACGTTGGTTAATATCATACTTTGTGCTTTTTGTCAAAAAAACTTTTTTTTTGCAATAAAACTACATAAAAAAAAGATCATCGTTGTGGGTGAAATTGACTGATTTACCCGTCTTAATTAGGATCACCTTCTAGGTGTGGCAAGGGTTTCAAC